>JBFMDH010000012.1 GCA_040754075.1 Acidobacteriota bacterium | reverse complement strand
GTTCGCTCAAGCGGGCGAATCGAGGTCATCGTAGTTTCTCCTCTCAAGGGTTTACCATTCTTGAAAAGGATAAAGCCGCGATGGCCTTTTATGCATTTTCAAAGATCAATTTTGTCCTGTACTAAGCGAAACTCTATAAAAATCCGGTCGTTTTTATAATTGGTGAAAATTTTAAACGGGTTGTCACTGAATCGAATACTGAATATTTAGAATTAATATCGAAAGTTGGGGTTTGAATAAAAATATGAATTGCGCTTACCACACACAGATTGCGACACAGGTTCAATGTTCAAATTGCAATCGCGGCCTTTGCACCTCCTGTGACCATCGAATAAAAGGATTTCCTTACTGTCAGGATTGCATCGTTGCTGGCATCAGTCTCCTGCAAAATAATTATCGTCAAAGCGGCAATTATCAAACCTATTATCAATCCAAATCCGGTTCAACAGGGAAAGCCATTCTGGCATCAATCTTTGCTTTCTTCCCCAGTGGTGGAGCGATTTATAATCGGCAAAATGTCAAAGCCATCGTGCAATTCATCTCCATTTTCGGATTTTTCTATTTGGGAAAAATCAGTGGATTTTTCGGGCTGGTTGGTTTTGCGCTTTACCTGCAATCAATATTTGATTCATTCAGAACTGCGAAATTCGTCGCCGAAGGCGGCAATCCCGCAGAGTCCGAAGAACGCTACAAGCAGGCGTTAATTAAAAAAGCCCCGGCAATCGGAGTCGGGTTAATCGTCGTCGGGCTATTTATTTTTATTCGCCTGATCAATCCGTTTACCGCCTTTTTATCATTTTCAAAACTGGCTCCCGTAGCACTGATATTTTTAGGCGGGTATTTACTGACGCGCTATTTCAAACAATCGCGTGAATATTCGGGCGACGCGACCGAACGCAAAAATCTTTACCTGGTATCGAATAGCTATTCCGAACAAGACCAGTTTAATCAAAACACCCGCACCGGTAATTATCGGTAAACGAAAACGGTTTATCTATTGAATACCTGAGGAAAACCATTGGCTTTCAAGAGCAAAGAAAATCAGCAAACCGCATGGGGCTATCAAACCAATCCCTTGAACGAGATTGCGCCACGCCCTTCGCGCCGAAAGAAAAACTGGCTCCCCTTTATCGGCGGAATGTTGATTGTTGGTGGCTTGATTTTCTTTGCCGCAACCTCAGGTATCGTTGCCGCCAAATGGCTTCTCGGTTTGTGGCCGCTTTTCACTTTGATTGCCGGGGTTGCGGCGGTTATGGGTTTCGCGGT
This sequence comes from Acidobacteriota bacterium, assembly GCA_040754075.1. Lineage (NCBI taxonomy): Bacteria > Pseudomonadati > Acidobacteriota > Acidobacteriota bacterium. Next base: position 199,771 of record JBFMDH010000012.1, on the reverse strand, counting down.
TGAACGCAAGCCACGCTCGCCCTTTCTGGGAATGCTTTTAATTTTCATCGGCGTTTTATTTTTAGCGGCACGCCTGCATTCCGACCTCTACGCCGTCCAAATTTACGGGCGTTATTGGATTGTTTTACTGGCGATTTTCGCGATTATCGAATTGATTCGCATCTACTCGCATCCCAAAAATTCCGGCAAACCTGTCAAACTTTTCTCGTTCGGAAAAGTTCTGATGCTTGGTTTTATTATTGGCACTGGCATTCTGGCAAACCATGTCTCAGCTAATCCGGGGGTTTTAGCATCGCTCACCTTGCCGAGATGGTTAAGCGATTTACGGGATATGGGCATCGGTGAAAAATATGGCTTCACCGATGAAGCCATTACCCTGGCGTCTATCCCGACATCGGCAAAAATTATCGTCAACAATGATTTTGGAGATGTCAGTATCGTAGGCGTCACCAACACCCCCAAAGCCATCCTGACCAAACAGGTGCGTGGATGGAATCACGAGGCGGCAAAAAACATAGCCGACCAGATTAAGGTTAAAGTTGATAAAAATTCCGATGGCAGTTTTACCATCTCAACCAATCGCACGGAAGTTGAAGGAAGATTTGAAACCGACCTTCAACTCGAATTGCCTGCCACCGCAGATATTTCTCTTTCAACGAGCTATGGAACCGTCAGCGCCCAAAACATTCAAAATAATCTGGCAATTAAATCAAGCTACAGTGTGGTTAAAACCTCGGATATCAAAGGAGATTTGTTACTGACACTGAGGAGTTCTTCGGTTGAAGGCAATGCGATCACTGGTGATGTGAAAATCATTGGAGCCAAGAATATCGATTTGGAAAAAATCGGCGGCGATATTCAAATCAATGCGCGATATGGCAACATCAAATTAAACCAAATCGCCGGCGAACTTAAAATTGAAGCGCCATATTCCAGTATTAACGTTCGAGACGCAAAACAATTATTGGATATAAAAACCGAACATGGAAATGTGGAATTGCAGAACACCGGTGGAGCAACCATAGACGCTCCGAGTTCGGATATTCAGGCAACTAATATCAATGGAGATTTAAAAATCGAGTCGGCACACAGACAGATTGATGTTACAGGGGTTAGCGGAATGTTGCTCATTAACGCTCCGCGTACGGATATTAGCGCCGATGATTTGCGCGGTAATGCAACAATTGAAACCACTCACGGCGGAGTGACAGTTAAGAATTTTCGCCGAGATTTAACCATCAAAACCAGTTTCAAAGATGTGCAGTTGATACCGGCTGCGGATTTTTCCGGTGATATTGATGTTGAAAATTCGCGTGGCGAGATTGAATTAACTTTGCCGCAATCAGCCAGCTACCAACTGGATGCAGAAAGTGAGCACGGGAAAATTCGCACGGATATTCCCGGTGAAGACCCGGAGATCAAAAAAATCCGGCGATATACCGACTACGTTGGCATCTACTATGTCAATCAAGGTATCGGAGGACCTAACATCAAATTGCGCACGACTTTTAAGACGATAACCGTTAAAACCGGCGGTCAGGTGACGAGTGAGATTCCCGTCAAAGCCGCCGTTAATTGAATCCTTTGTTCTTTTCCGAATTTGAATTAAATGCGTCCCCAAGAAATAGCGGTTACGAGCCGCAAGACATTTGAAAGGAGTTTCGTTATGGGATTTCTCGGATTTGTTGTAAAAACCATCGGTTCCATCGTGGCATTTGTGATTGCCGTCAAATTGATTGCCTTTGTGCTTATGCTTTTGGGAATCGCTTTGAAATTAATCTGGCTGGTCTTCTGGGTCGCTCTGTTTGGGTTTGTGGCATTTGCCCTCTATAAAATCTTTGCGCCCAATCATGCGCGTACCATATAACTTTATCCCCTCAGGAATCGTCACAGAGGTGTCAGATAAAACCCCAATGACACTTCTGTGACGCCTATTTTTCATTAACCATCCCGTCTTCGTCAGTAAGCTTTCAAGGCAGAAATTTTTCTCGGCTTTAGGGTTTTGTCAAATTCTTGTGAAAATCTTACGACCGTAATAAAGGGTTGTCACCTACAGTTTTCGTATGATAGCCTCCAACTTCCCAATGAAAAACGTGCAGGCTAACCCCATACATTTTAATAACTCCTCATGTGTGTTATGGGCGGACATTAGCTTCATCCCTACGCTTGCACAAAAAAAGCAAAAGGAGATGCTGGATGTCAGACGATAATCGCATTCAAACTATTTTCGTTCTTCCCTATTCAGGCAAAGCAATCCAGTTCAGTTTCGAGAAAAAAATCATTTATTACATTGGCGGAGGCGTCGGGGTTCTGGTTTTAGGAACTGTTATCGGCATCATCGGCTTAATTAATTCAGGTTCCGAAACCGCCCGAATCGCTTCAATGAAAGCCGATTATGAAAAGTTGAAACAGGAAAACGAGACCTATAAAAATTCTTACTCCAAACTCAAAGGTCAGATTTCCTATATCAACGATATGTCCAATGAATTGGCTCGCCAGGTGAAAATGGAACAAAGCTCGGATGTTGATAAACTGGTCGGTGTCGGTGGACCTGAAACCGTCACCTCACTTGATAAAGCTGCCGGGCAACTTGAAACCAACCTTCGCAAAATCGGTTCAATTGTTCGCGAAGACCAATTGAAATTGGCGACTATCCCGGATGGCTATCCGGTCGAAGGTTATTTAACCGATGATTTTGGTCCGCGACGAAATCCGATGGGCAGCGGCTATGAAAACCACCCGGGTTTGGATATCGCCGCAGAATTCGGCACTCCGGTCAAAGCAACCGCAGACGGCGTGGTCGTTCATGCTGCACCGATGGGCGGATATGGCAATCTCGTCGCTATCTATCACAGCAACGGAATTGTGACCCGCTATGGTCATCTGTCGAAAATCACCGTCGAACAGGGTCAACGCATCAAACGCGGCGATCAAATCGGTAATGTCGGAAGCACCGGACGGTCAACCGCTCCGCATTGTCATTATGAAGTTCGCGAAAACGACCAGACCATCGACCCGCAAAAATTCATCAAACAATCAAATTAAGCTGCAATCAATGACAGGGGTGATTTGAATTATTCATCCCTGTCGTTTATCATACCGCTCTTTAAGTCAATCCCTCTGGAAGCAAATTCATCTCGGCTTATCGAATATTTCGTCATCATTCTGCAATCTTCGATAAAAGAAATTGGGCGATCAACTCAAGGGAATTTATTCAAACCCGCTAAACTTGACACTCAATTTCGCGTTGCACTAAGATGCTCTTCCTATATTCAAGGCGTTTTGCTCGTTATACACTTACTTCGAGTCATATAACTCTTCGCCTTTGGGATTAATGAATAATGGATCAATCTCCAACGATTAATTACTTACCTATCTTACTGGTTTTTTTGATGGCAGCGGGGTTGGCAACCGTCATCATCGTGTTATCGAAAGTTGCAGGCCGTTCTCGTCCAACTAAAGTCAAACTCGAACCTTATGAATGCGGGGTAGAACCCATTGGCAATGCCAGAGAACGACAATCGGTTAAGTTTTATCTGGTGGCAATGGTTTTCCTGTTATTCGATATTGAAACGGTGTTTCTGGTGCCCTGGGCTGTGGTATTCCCAAATGTATTGAAAGACCAGCAGGCGTCGCTTTATTCGCTAAGATGGATTTTTTACGGCGAAATGATGGTCTTTATGGTCTTGCTTCTCGCCGGATTGGTTTATGTTTACCGAAAAGGCATTCTCGATTGGACGAAATAAGCTGCATCTGAGTCTTTTTCTCTACTATGACAAACCTGATTATCGAATGGGTTATCAAATGCGCGGTGATGTTTGGAATTTTGCTCACCGCCGTCGCCTATTTAACGTTTCTTGAACGCAAAGTCATGAGCTGGATTCAACTGCGTGTCGGACCGAACCGCGCAGGACCCTTTGGTTTATTACAACCGGCTGCCGACGGCTTAAAGATGATTTTAAAAGAAGACATCATTCCGCTCGAAGCCACGAAATGGTTGTACATTCTCGCTCCGGCAATTGCAGTGGTTCCCGCGTTGATGTCTTTCATCGTTATTCCCTACGGCGGCGCGGTTAATATTTTTGGTCGCACTATTGAATTTCACGTCACTCAAATCAACGTCGCCCTGCTTTACATTTTTGCGCTTACGTCGCTCGGCGTTTACGGAATCGCGCTTGCCGGTTGGTCATCGAATAACAAATATTCATTGATGGGCGGATTGCGTTCAAGCGCCCAGATGATTAGTTATGAACTGGCGCTCGGACTATCCATCGTTGGCGTTCTATTAGTTGCCGGAACCCTGGATTTAACCAAAATCGTTGAAGGGCAAGCCGGGCGTTGGTTTGGCTTCATTCCGAGATGGAATATCATCCCGCAGATTTTAGGGTTTCCGATTTTCTTTATTGCGGCGCTTGCGGAAACCAATCGCACGCCGTTTGATTTACCGGAAGCCGATTCGGAACTCGTCGCCGGCTATCACACCGAATATTCATCAATGAAATTCGTGTTATTTCAGATGGCTGAATATCTGAATTTAATCACTTCGACTTCGCTTTCGGTGACTCTCTATTTTGGCGGCTGGTTGGGACCGGGCGTTTGGCAATATCCGATTCTGGGGCCAATTTATTTCGCCATCAAAGTTTTAATCTTCATTTTCATCATTATGTGGATTCGCTTTACCGTACCGCGTTTTCGCTATGATCAGTTGATGAAATTCGGATGGAAGGTGCTCTTACCTTTAGCCCTTCTCAATATCTTTATTACCGGCACAGTGATGATGTTCCTCAAGGGCTAATATGGAAAATGTTTTATTTATAATATTCGCGATTATCGCGGTCGCCAGCGCACTGAATATCCTCTTGCAGCGCAACCCATTGTATAGCGCAGTCTCTTTGATTGGCACGCTTGCCGCAATTTCGGCGCTCTTTATTACCCTCAACGCGCAATTCATCGCCGCTATTCAAATCGTCGTATACGCGGGCGCGATTATGGTGCTTTTCGTTTTCGTCATCATGTTGTTGAATGAACCGAAAGACCAACCCCACATCGATAAACAACGCGGCTTGAGGCTATTGGCAATTCCGGTTGCGGGACTACTTTTGGCAGAAGGCTTTTTCATTGTCAGCCGTGTGCCAAACCTCAAGATTCCGCGAGTTGACCCATCCGATACGGCTTTCGGGACGACCTGGAAAGTCGGTGTCGGATTATTTACAGATTATTTGTTGCCCTTTGAAGTGACTTCGGTTTTGTTATTAATGGCAGTCGTCGGCGCAATGGTACTGGCGCGACGCGATGGAGAATAAAACCATTGCGAATTGCGGATTTTTAAACAGCAAAATCTGCGATCCGCAATTCGCAATCAGGAGTGAGGATGGTTCCATTATCTTGGTATTTAGGGCTTTCCGCCCTGCTCTTTACAATTGGTGCGGTCGGCGTTTTTATCAAACGCAATGCCATCACCATTTTTCTTTGCATTGAACTGATGCTCAATGCCGTGAATTTGAGTTTTGTCGCCATGTCGAATTTTTTCCAGGACATGAACGGTCAACTGTTTGTTTTTATTGTGATGACGGTTGCCGCCGCAGAAGCCGCCGTGGGACTTGCAATCATTATTTCGATTTTTAGAAACCGCGCTTCTTTAAACGTAGACGAAGCTGACAATTTGAAATTATAAGAACAATGAACGAATCACTATTAGCTCTTATCATTCTATCGCCCCTGGTCGGCGCTGCCGTTCTCGGATTTTTCGGCAAACGGATGAGCGACAAACTTGTCGCCTATATCGCCTGTTCAACCGTTTTGATTTCGGCGATTCTCTCCTTTACGGTCTTCTTTAAACATTGGCATCACTTTGAAAGTCAAAAAATCCATCAATACCTGTTCACCTGGATTAGCGTCGGTTCGTTTCGCGCAGATTTCGCATTACTGCTCGATCCCCTTTCTGCGATATATATTGTATTCATCACCTTCGTGGCTTTCTGGATTCATGTTTTCGCCGTCGGTTATATGAAGGGCGAATCCGGGTACTGGCGATTTTTCGCATACCTCAACCTGTTCATGTTTTCGATGCTCACGTTGGTTTTAGCCGATAATTTTTTATTGATGTTCGTCGGCTGGGAAGGCGTGGGACTTTGCTCTTATCTGCTCATCGGGTTTTATTTCGATAAAACGTTTGCCAACGACGCCGCTAAAAAAGCCTTTGTTACCAATCGCGTGGGCGACTTCGGCTTTGCCCTCGGTTTATTGTTGTTGTTTTTAAAATCCGGTTCGATCTTTTATTTCAATGACCCGCGCGGCATCCCTTCGGCATTTGAATGGGCGATGAATCAAGCAACCGAGCCGATGACCTTCGCAGCAATTTTTGCCGGAGGACTGACTTCAATCGCGGTTTTGATGTTTATCGGCGCAACCGGTAAGAGCGCGCAAATTCCGCTGTATGTCTGGTTGCCGGATGCAATGGCAGGTCCGACGCCGGTTTCTGCGCTGATTCACGCGGCAACAATGGTCACGGCTGGAGTTTATATGGTTGCCCGCGCCAGTTCGATTTTTATTCACGCGCCGACTGCCATGATGATTGTAGCCATTATCGGCGCGGCAACGGCGATTTTTGCGGCAACCATCGGTATCGCGCAATCCGATATTAAAAAAGTTCTAGCTTATTCAACCATTTCCCAACTCGGTTATATGTTTCTCGCCTGCGGTGTCGGGGCGTTTGTTGGCGGCATCTTTCACGTCTTCACCCACGCATTTTTCAAAGCCTTGCTCTTTCTCGGCTCCGGTTCAGTCATCATCGGCATGCACCACGAACAGGATATGCGCAAAATGGGCGGCTTGAAAAAGTATATGCCGATTACCTTTGCGACAATGTTCGTTGGCTGGCTGGCGATTGCCGGTATTCCGCCGCTCTCAGGTTTTTTCAGCAAGGATGAAATTTTATTTAAGACTTTTACCGCCGATGCTTTTGGCGTGTCTTTCTTGCCAAAACTATTATGGTTCGTGGGTGCAGTGACGGCGCTGCTAACCGCAGTCTATATGACGCGATTGATGGTAATGACCTTTTTCAGCAATGAACGGTTTCATGAAAAATCGGCGCACGGACACGACGACCATCATTCAGGACACGGCGATAATCACGGCGTCACACCGCACGAGACTTCGCGAGTGATGACCACACCATTGATGGTTTTGGCGATTTGCGCTGCGCTTGCAGGCTTTTTAGGAATGCCATCGGCTTTTGGCGTAAGAAATTATTTCGAGCATTTCCTTGAACCTGCAATCGCCCATCAAACGACTCAAGTAGAACACGCGAGCGGCTCACCTGAAATCAAAACCGGTGACTCGGCAAGTCATACAACGCCTGCCGCAGAAAAATCTGCAAGTGAATCACAAACCAATGCTCACCCAGACCATATGACCGAATGGATATTGATGGGCGTATCGGTTTTGATTGCAATTGCCGGTATCGGCATTGGTTGGGGCTGGTTCAATAAAAATCCGCTGTGGCAACCGCCGCGACTTCTTGAAGAAAAATACAAGGTCGATGAGGTCTATGACGCAACCATCATTCAGCCCATCAAGCAAGGCTCGACCAATGTTTTATGGAAATTCATTGACGTAAAAATCATTGATGGCGCGGTCAATGGCGCAGCCAAACTTACAGACAGCATCGGCGGCGTGTTGCGTTATCTGCAATCGGGATTTGCGCGAAGTTATGTTGCGCTCGTTGTAATCGGCGCGTTACTCATCATCGGTTATTTCATTTTACGAATTCGATAAATTACTGGTGCTCGATGGAATCATACCTGCTCACAATTATTACTCTACTGCCACTGGTTGGCGTCGTCGCTTTACTCGTCGTTGGACGCGGCGAAGCGGCTGATGAAAAAAACCTTAAATGGACAGCCCTGATATTTTCGCTGGCGACCTTCATCATCTCGCTGGCAATTCCTTTTCAATTTAAATCTGCTGGGGGGATGCAGTTTGAACAAAATTTGCAATGGATAACCGCATTCAACCTCGGCATCCGTTATCACCTGGGAGTTGATGGAATAAGCATCTGGTTGGTGATATTGACAACCTTTATTGTGCCGGTCGCGCTTATCGCTTCGTGGAATTCCGTACACTCAAAACTCCGCGAATTTTTAATCTGTATGCTGGCGCTGGAAACCGGCATGATCGGCGTATTCGTCGCACAGGATATGTTCCTGTTTTATCTTTTCTGGGAAGTCATGCTGGTGCCGATGTATTTGCTTATCGGCGTCTGGGGCGGCGAACGAAGAATTTATGCGGCAATCAAATTCGTCATTTACACAGTTGTCGGCAGTTTGTTGATGCTCGCCGGAATTATCGCGCTCTATTACCTGCACGGCACTGCAACCGGCAATTTTACTTTCGACATCGTCACCATCACCCATGCCTTGAAAAACCACACTCTGGTTTTAAGCCTGTCGCAACAAATCTGGTTGTTCTGGGCTTTTGCCTTGGCATTTTTAATCAAAGTTCCGCTTTTCCCATTTCACACCTGGCTGCCGGATGCGCACGTTGAAGCGCCGACCGCAGGTTCGGTTATTCTGGCTGGCGTGTTGCTCAAAATGGGAACCTACGGCTTGATGCGCTTCAACCTGCCGATGTTCCCGGATGCCTCGAAGATGTATTCGACATTGATTTGTACGCTTGCCATCATCGGGATTATTTACGGCGCACTGGTTGCAATGGTGCAGCCCGATATGAAAAAGCTGGTTGCTTATTCATCGGTCAGCCATCTGGGATTTGTGGTGCTTGGTATCTTTTCATTTACCGACCAGGGAATGCAGGGCGCGCTTTATCAAATGCTCAATCACGGCGTTTCAACCGGCGCGCTGTTTATTTTAGTCGGTATGGTTTATGACCGCAGACACACGCGAATGATTGCCGAATATGGCGGACTGGCGCATGTCATGCCGGTCTATTCTACAGCGTTTTTAGTCGTTACCCTGTCATCAATCGCTTTACCATTAATGAATGGGTTCGTCGGTGAATTTTTAATATTGGTTGGCACCTATACTTCGGATGTCACCACGCATCCGAAACTTTTCGGCTCGCTGGCAGCCATCGGCATGATTCTATCTGCGGTCTATATGCTGTGGATGTATCAGCGCGTCATCTACGGCAAATTAACCAATCCTGACAACCAAAAACTGAGCGACATAAACGGCAGAGAGCGATTGGCATTAGCGCCTTTGATTATTTTGATTTTCGTAATGGGAGTCTATCCGAGTTTGTTCTTATCGCGCAGTGATAAAGCCATCGGCGAAATTAAAAACGTTTATACCCAAACTCATTTCACGAAAACGCAAAATCAGGAAACGCCTCTCGCGAAGACGGCGATTTCCAGTGAGCATTCAAACGCAGATAATCAGGATAACTAATTTCCTGAAACACATTGTTATTAAAAATCGGTTAAACCTGTGGACAAAATTGGCATAAATTTTCACGCAATATTACCTGAAACGATTCTTTCGATTTTCGCTATCGGCATTATGATGGTCGATGCCTTCTCGCGTCGTCTGGAACGTCGGGTCGCCGGCGCGATTTCGGTAATTGGTTATCTCGCAGCCGCCGTCGCGGTTTTGAGTTTATGGAATAAGGATGGCGAAATCGCTTACTCAGGAATGCTCATCACCGATCATTTTCGGCTGTTCTTCTCTTTAATTTCCCTGATTGTCGGCATTCTCATCGTCTTGATTTCCCTGCGCTGGATTGATGAAGAAAATTTACCGAAAGGCGAATATTTCGCCATGTTGTTGTTTGCCAGTACAGGCATGTTGTTTATGGCTTCGGCAAACGATTTGGTGATGATTTTTCTTGGACTGGAAATCACTTCAATCGCCACCTATGTGCTGTGCGGTTATCGACGAAATGATTTGCGGTCAAACGAATCGGCAGTCAAATATTTTATTCTCGGTTCATTCTCCACCGCATTTTTACTTTATGGCATCGCCATGCTTTATGGCGCAAGTTACAACGCCACCGCATCGCCGGTTGCCACCACAAACCTGTTGTTACTCAAGGAACGCATCGCCGCCGGAGCCATCTCGACACCGGCAATGCTCTATGCGGGCGCGGCGATGATGATCGTCGGTTTCGGTTTCAAAGTCGCCACTGCGCCTTTTCATATCTGGTCGCCGGATGTTTATGAAGGCGCGCCAACGCCGGTCACCGCATTACTTTCAACCGGTTCAAAAGCCTCGGCATTTGCCGCCTTTGCCCGGGTTTTTATCTTGACCTTTGCAGCAGCGCCCATACTTACGACCACCAATAAATGGCTCGGCGATTTTCAAACCACCATCACCAATGTCTTGATTGTCATGGCGATTTTGACGATGACCGTCGGCAATCTGGTCGCCATCGTGCAAACCAATATCAAACGCATGCTGGCATACTCTTCGATTGCGCACGCGGGTTATGCGCTCGTGGGACTGGCGGCGCGTGATTGGCGTTCGGTGGCGTTTTATATGCTCGGCTATGTGATTATCAACATCGGCGCATTCGGCATCATTGAAATCATTGCCCGCAAAGGCGACAAACGCACTGATATTGCCGATTACGCAGGCATCGGTTTTAAATCCGTAGGGCTTGCAAGTTTGTTGTCATTATTTTTATTGAGCCTCGCAGGTATTCCGCTGACCGCAGGGTTTATGGCGAAATTCCTGGTCTTCAAATCCGCCTGGCTGCAAGGCTCAACCAACAAGTTGTTTTATTATCTGGTGGTCATCGGTGTCATCAACAGCGCGATTTCGTGGTATTACTACTTGAAAGTCATCGTTGCCATGTACTTTTCACCGGAAAACAAAGAGTACAAAAAACCTGTGGTTGCGACCTCGCTGGCAACCGCGCTTTTACTCTCTGCGCTTGGCACGCTTTATTTAGGGATTTTGCCAAACAGCGTGTTGAACACTTTGGAAAAGGCGCGCGAATTTATCGCCATCAAGAAGTGATAAGTTATCTGTAGATGGAAAAAGTAGACTCCATTATTGAGCGCCTACCGAAATCTGCACGCCAGGTGAAAGCCGAAGATATTGTTCAGGAGATTCAACGCCATCTCGGCGACTCGTCTATCGTTAATATCTATCGGGATAAAATTCTCGAACAACGCACACGGCAATACGAATTAAAAGCCGGAAGCAAATCTACTCGCGTTGAAATCCTTCACACCCTGCTTGGCATCGAACTCAAAATCGGCAATCGTCGTCTGCTCTGCCCTGACCTTGCCACGGCGCGCTACCTGTCGGTCTTTGCGCGACTCGGTTGCGAAGTGATTGCCGTGCCTTATGACATCACGCAGATTTCACGCATTGCTGACGATTTGGAATCGAGTTGGCATCGAATGATGTTATTGATTGACCATTTGACCAAAGACCGAAGCGCCCGCATACAAGCGAAGGTAAAACAGCGATTGATTGCCGAAGTACGTGAAGTGATTATTAAACTTGGAGCCGGAACAAAATTTCCACAATTCAATCAGAGAACCAGACAACGACTTTAATTTTTCACATTCGCATTTGGTTTCATCGTTTAATTATTGCCATAAAATTTCATACACCCGAACCTGTTGCTTTTTCCCTTTCACAGATTTTTCACCGATTTCACGAGAGGCAAATTTATTTGCCAATGCCAACAGCGTCGAATGGCTGACGATAATCTGGTTGGGTTTTGCTTCTTTTTCAAGGCGGGCGCTTAAATTCACCGCGTCACCGATAGCCGTATAATCGGCGCGTTGTTCCGAGCCTGTATAGCCAACCGTCACTTTTCCGGTATTGATGCCGATGCCAATGGCAATTGGTGGAAAGCCCGATTGCCGGAATTCCTCATTCAATCCTCGCATCGCCTGTTGCATTTCGATTGCCGTTTGGACTGCGCTGATGGCAGAGTTTTCCAATTCATAGGGAACCCCGAAAAGCGCCATAATGCCATCACCGATGTATTTATCGAGTAACCCTTGATGGCGAAAGACAATTGGCGTCATTGCTGAAAAATATTGATTGAGCATTTTAATCAGGGATTCAGGTGGCAGATTCTCCGACATGGTGGTAAAGCCGCGAATATCGGAAAACAGAATGGTAGCAATTTGATTTTTACCGCCAAGGCTGAAAGCATCGGGACTCGCTAGGATTTCATTGACCACATGCTCAGGCATAAACCGGCTATAAGCGGCGCGCGCCAGAGTTTCTTTCAATAACCTTTCATGCGATGCGGCATTATCAATCGCCATCGAAGCCGTAGCTGCCAGCGCGTTTAATAATTCCAGTTCATCTTCACCGAGAATTTTCAAAGGGTTGTTGCAATCAATATAAATCACCCCAAGAAGGTTGCTTTGACTGAGTAGCGGCGCACAGATAATCGAATGGATATTAAACGCGACGAGTGATTGCGTCTGTGCCAAACGGGTATCGGTTTGCGCGTCGGTCGATAGAAAAGAGATTTTTTCCGACAACACCTGCTCCAGAACGGTTTTGCTGATGTAGAGGTTTTCATTACCGCCTTTGGTTTCGCGGTTTTTAAAATTGGCAAAACTCGGCGAAAATTCGCCACTATCCGCATCTTTTATCAACACGAAAAAGCGATCCGCCGGAGTCAGACTGAAAATCATTTCGCTCAGTTTGTTAAAAATATCGTCAAGCGAAAAGACCGAATTGAGCAGGCGATTCAAATGATAAATGTGCGATAGCGTTTCACCTTTGCGTTTAAGAAGTTCAATCTCCTTTAACAAATCATCAATGGTGCTAAATTGCGATATCGGCGAAGTGGGTTGTTTCGCCAGGGCGGATAAAATATCCGATGGGGCGCGCAAAAAAATGGTATGGCTTTGCGGGTTTTCCTCGTAATGAATGGTCATTGAAGCCGTGAGGTCTTGCGCGAAAAACAGTTCATATGTGCCGATGGTAATCGTGTCGTTATCCTTGAGCGGCAGTTCGGTTATGCGTTTGCCATTAATCAATGTCCCGTTGGCACTGTTGAGGTCGTTGAGAATGAAGTTGCCACCGACCCGGCGAATCGAAGCGTGCCAGCGTGAAACCTTTTCATCATTTAAAACTATTTGATTGAATTCAATCGCTCGCCCGATGCGCACTTCCGGGGCGGAAAGCGGATATTCAAATTGTTGACCGGTTTTTTTATTGCGGATTCGCAGATTGGCTGACATAAAGAGTCGTGATTATAACCCAATCCTTATTGCGTCTTCACCTATGTCAGGCATTTTTGAGCATCGAAATTTTCATTCAATCGCTACCCTGCTGACTCAATTGCCTTGTAACTTGACGGATTTACCTGTCCATCATATAAAACTGCTGAAACCAACAGGAATCACTTTGAAAAATCAGATTGTTATGAAAAACCCGACTCCGCAAATATTATTGTTACTCTTCACCTTGTGCATTTTTCCCAACATCAGTTTCAGTCAGGTCAAAAAAGCCGGTTTAGATATTAGAGAATCGCTGCTCGCATCGGCTAAAAAAGCTGATAAAACCTTTCCCGATGATAAAGATGTATTACTCACCCATTTCGCCTATCTCGGCGCTCTAAAAACTACAGAGGGAAAAATTTTTGTGGTCAATATGCGTTCGGTTTTAAAGGGGATGAGCGCGCCACACGGCGTCAACTACATCATGTTTTTTAATCAGCGACATAGATTTTTAGGAAAGCTGAATTACGCGAGCAGCATGCCTTTATGGTGCGAAGGCGGCAAAGTTTATTTATTCGGCGACCTCGATGGCATCTCAAATCCCGGTGAAGGCAATGTCATTGATTTATCCAATGGCTTCAAAAAAATGAAAATTTATCATGCGAAAAAGTACGGCAGTTCCGGCGGCATAGATGAAGGATGACGATTCTGTGAAAGTTTCATTTATTCTAAATGCCAAATGGCTTTTGATACTCATTCCGTGTTTATTGGTTTCGCTGGTTGTTTACTGGAAAAGGTGGCGGAAATATCGGTGTTATTTATGCCAAGGGCGATTGATTGATCCTACTGCGGTTTATCGAATAAATGGGAAACGACGGGTAATTTGCCATCGCTGTGATGAAGTCAATCAGAAATACCGGCAAGCCTGAATTCGGATCGTTGCTCAAGTTGTTATGAAACTTTGATTCTTTCAGCGGGTGAGGATTGCAGTTGAAGCAGCGGTCTTTGACCGCGCATGCGCAATTCATCAGCCACTCACAATATCGTTGATTTTACAAACGGCGCTAAACCGGACGCTTAAACCCTCGTTCAATGTCTCGCAAACTGAAACGCATAAAGATTGGTCTTCCGTGCGGACAGGTCATCGGGTTTTGCGTCTTCATCAATTCATCAATCAACCATTCCATCTTTTCTGTAGTGAGCGGCATATTGACTTTAATGGCGGCTTTACAGGCAAGCGATGCGGCAATTTCATCGCGAACTGTTTCAATGGTAAAGCTCCGGCGTTCACGTTCGACGGCGGTGAGTAATTGTTGAACCAATGCCACCACATCCTTCGCATTGATACCCGCCGGGGCGGTCTTGATGGCGATGGTTCTTCCCGATAGCTGCATGGTTTCAATCCCTGCCTGCTCCAACTCTTCCTGAACCACCTGAAAAGCCTCGGCTTCAGAAGGGGTCAAATCCAGGGTTTCGGGAATTAAAAACGGTTGCACATCGCCAAGCCGGGATAATTTATTATCGCGGATTTGTTCAAATAAAATTCTTTCATGAACGACGTGTTGATCGAAAAGCAATAAGCCTTCGTCATCGGTTGCAATAATGTAGCTGTCGCGAATTTGCCCCATCGGTTTGATGCCGTGCCCCATATTTTGCGCGGCTGTTTCAACGATTGGTTCGCTGTCCGAAACCGTGACCTCAGATTCAACAACTGGTTGAGTATCTATCTGTGGCGGTCGATAGAGCGTTTCATCTATGACTAAATTAACGCTCACCTGATCCTCATCAGCTTGAGGCGCTTTAATGGGTTTTTGAATTGAAAAGTCAGGGCTTTCTTCAACCGTCGAAGCGATTCTTAATTTATCAGAAAAGTTTTTCGCCGAATCAAAACTATCAGCTTCTTCAGGAAGTTTACCGCTCTCAAAGTGATTAACGACATCGGGTAGTGCTTGAAAATTATCACCCTCCGATGACCTGATTTTTTCGCTCTGAACATCAACCGCAACCTCTACCCGTTCCTTTGGCAGGTTGTTAGAGAACGGCGCATTTTCGGTCGGGGTGCTGAGAATTTTTTGTTCCCAGGTTTGAACAGGGGTTTGCCAGCGCGGGGCATCGGTTTTCAGGCGTTCCTCAGATCGCGGTATTGAGAAAGTATTCGGGAATCGCGTTGTCGGTTCGGTGGCTTTAATCGCCTGCGCGATAGCATCGCGAACGAATGCGAAGATGATGGATTCGTGTAAAAACCGTACTTCGGTTTTTGCCGGATGAACGTTGACATCAACTTCGGTCGGCGGCACTTCGATAAATAACACGGCTGCCGGATAGGTTCCCGATGGCATCATCGAGCGATAAGCTTCGGTTAAGGCTCGCCCGACGAGTTGATCTTTGACGAAACGATGATTGATAAACAGGTATTGCGCATCACGTGATGAACGCTGTTCCTGCGGGTTTGAAACATATCCGGTTATTTTCAAGCCATCGCGCTCCTGATTCACTTCAAGCAACTTGGTAAGCAAACTGCTGCCTAAAATTTGATAGGCGCGGTCTTTAAAATTTGGCGTGCTGCTGACGCGAATCGCATCGCGTCCGTTATTGACCAGTAAAAAACCAATCTGCGGATTGGATAACGCATAATGTTGAACCAGGTTGGTGATGTGAAAACTTTCGGTGGCATCGCTTTTTAGAAATTTGCGCCGCGCAGGCATATTGAAAAATAACTCTTTGACTTCGATTTCCGTACCGCGATGCCAGGCAATGTCGCGAACGTTGATGAGTTTGCCGCCGTTAAATTCGACTTCGGTGCCTTCCAATTCATTTGCAGTTTTGGTGCGTAAAAAAAGTTTCGAGACGGCGGCAATCGAAGGCAGTGCCTCGCCGCGAAAGCCCAAAGTAACAATCGATTCCAAATCTTCGGCGGTGCGTAATTTCGAGGTCGCATGGCGTTCAAAAGCAATGATGGCATCATCGCGAGTCATCCCTTCGCCATCGTCAATGATGCGAATCAAGCGTTTGCCGCCGGTTTCAATTTCGATGTTGATTTTCGTCGCCCCGGCATCAAGCGCATTTTCCAGCAACTCTTTGACCACCGATGCAGGGCGTTCAACGACCTCTCCGGCAGCGATTTTGTTTGCCAGTGAATCCGGCAATACCCTGATTTTTGACATTGGTTTTCCCTCGTTATTTTTCGCTGAAAGGTATTATACCAAGTATTTGCTCAGGGTCATTGCGGAGATATTTTTTTGTCGGGTGGATGGCGTCAGGGTGAAAAGTGGCGGATGGAAAAAGCAGGAGACTGCCGAAGAACGCGAATACGGCGGAGTACAGCGGATCGGCCTACTAATAGGCGAAACCTCCCCTCCGCTTTGTCCGCATAATTCGCGTTCCTCAGCAGCCTAATTCTCTTTAAACTTCTGGAATTAAAAAAATCAAGTTACGTAACTTACTGACTCTTTCTTTAGATTTATTGATCTGTAAATTCTGGGTGAAACTTTAAAAACTTTTCCCTACAAATAACATCGCCCAGCGCTAAGAAGTTAGAGCCTCTAGAACGTTTGAACTGAGGAAATCTCCCCCCCTTCTTCCTTTACGGTCAAAATCCTCAGGTCAACTAGAACGACTCCCAACTTATTAGCGCTGGCGTTCGTCCTGATGTAATGTAATTTGCGTGCCACAAGGGGAGTTTTCCTGAAATATTTTTAACTGTTGAAATATCAGGATTAAAAATAATCTGAATAAATTTTTAAGGTTAAATCCATGTTAAATCCTGTGGCTTTTTTGTGGAAAAAATCAAAACTGCCACAAACCCATAATCGGTTTGCATCTTTACCGATGATTATTTAATCTCCCGTCTTGCAGGTTTTAAAAGAAAGGACTGAGTTGATGATTAAACATATTGTGATGTTCAAATTGAACCCTGAAGCCGAACCGTCCGTGGTAAAAAAAACCTTTCAGGACTTGAGTAAATTGCCTGAAAAAGTTGCCGTTATTCGGGAGTATGAAATCGGTGAAGATGTGTTGCGTTCGCCACGTAGTTGGGATGTTGTATTGCTGTCAACCTTCAATGATCTCGATGCCTTGCAAGAATATGCCCGGCATGATGATCACGTCGAAGTCGCCTTACGGCTTCAAGGATTATGCGAAAAAATTGCTGTGGTTGACTATGAAATTTAATTGCCCACACCAATAAATTCTAGTAGCCCTCTGTTTAACCGATAATCTTGATAGCCATCTTAATTGGAGGATGTGTGGTCGTGAATAATTTTCCAGCCGTTTGGAAATTTCCGAAAGATAAGGGTAAATAAGCCGCCCGGTTCGCCGGTTTTCATCTTCAACTGCCAATGCCCGCGAACAAAGGCTGAATCAATGCCGAGCGTTTCGATGATGATGTCGGAAAATTCGAGGGTGCCCATTTCATTGCCTTCACCTTGATAGCGTTTGCGGTAGCGTTCAATGGTGGTTTGCCAGCTAAAGGTGCGTGTGCCGCCCGAATAAAACGACAATTTCTCAGAGTTCCAATATCCTGCCATGAACCGTTCAAGGTCTTTTTGATTCCAGGCTTTCACCTGTTCATCAAGGACATGGCGGATTTCTTTGTGGGCTTTCGGCTGCGTCGTTTTTTTTACGTTTCCCTGCGAAAATCCCCAAATCGAGCAAAGCATTACCCAAGTCGTGAATAGAAATAATCTTTTCATCGCTTTTCCTCTCAAAATTGAAATCCCTGAACAAAAATTTGTATTGAGTCGCCTTAGCGGTCGGCATATTATACGGCTAGTCTGGTTGTGCTCCTACCGAAATTAACCCCTCTCCCGACAAATTTCCTTGAGGTCAAAATGAAGGTTTTTACCAATCGATTGTTTATCAGCTTTCTAATCACCGCTATTTTTATTTCTGTAACCCTGATACCCAACTCCGGGAAAGCAACCGCCAACACATCGCATACAGACGAATTGGAGATGCTGCCGGTTCAAGACGCCAACGGTTATATCTTATTTGGTTCGCCCGTCGATGGTGTCGATTGTCGTCAGGCAACTAACGATGACGAACGGTTGTTGACTGCACCCAACCTCAGTGAAGATCTTCATGTTATTTCGCTGCCGCGTGTGCTTGGCGCAAGCGGTTTAACGATTACGCTTAGGGCAACCGGGCAATTGGAAGGCTACCCCGAAGCCAAAGCCGCATTCATACGCGCGGCACAAACCTGGGAAGGGTTAATCGCTTCACCGATTTCCATCATCATCGATGTTGATTTCGGGCCGACACGTTTTGGACAAACTTACCCGACAGGGGTTATCGGTTCAACGCTTCCGCAATCATTAAGAGTCACATCGGGATATTCTGATGTGCGCGCCGCGCTATTAAATTATTCTTCAACCGATGCTGAACGGACATTATACAATTTGTTGCCAACCGATAGTCTGCCGACCAATCTGGGAACGACAACCTATGTCTCCGCGCCATCTGCACTCTTTAGAGCCTTGCGACTGATTAATGCGGATGCCAACCCGAATACGGAAACCTCATATGGAGCAACGCCTTCGATTGGCTTTAATTCAAATTTCAATTTTGACTTCGACCCATCAAATGGTATCGATGGCGGTAAGATGGATTTTGATGCAGTCGCCGTCCATGAACTCGGTCACGTTTTAGGGTTTATTTCCTATGCGAATAATCAATCCGGCGGCATCGTCAATCCGACGCTCTGGGATTTTTTCCGTTTCAATCCCGGCGTCACTACTGCGACGTTTGCCACATCTCAAAGAGTGCTGACTTCCGGCGGCACCCAGGTCTGTTTTACAGGAAGCGCCGAATTGAATTTATCGAACGCCACAGACGGCAATCAAACCAGCCATTGGAAAGACGACCAACTCACGGGTCAACACATAGGGATTATGGACCCGACCATGCCGACGGGTCGCCGGTTTACAGTTTTACAAAACGACCTCACGGCGATTGATTTAATGGGTTATTCCTTGAAAGCTTCATCAGGTGGCGGCGGTGGTGGTGGTGGAACCGGCGGTGGCGGAACCGGCAATACGCCGCCTTCGACTTCACAGTTTTCGGTGGCGTTGATTGGTGAAACCTTGACCTTGACCGGCACCGCTATTGACCCGGATGCCGATGTTCGACAGGCGCAAATTACTTTGCTTGATAAAAACAGCGCGGCGATTGGTTTGCCACTGGTGGCTGATGTCAGTTTCGGAACCTCAACTCAAAGCGCCTTCGATTTGCGCGTTACCAACATGGGTTCATACGCCACGGCGATGCAGGCAAAACTGGTTTTCGTGGATGCACGCGGAAATCAAAGCACGGCAGTGACCGGTGATTTCAGTCGCGCCGAAACCGGTGGCGCAACGATTAACAAAGGGATATTTGACGGCACCGCGCTGGTTTTAAAAGGTAGCGGCTATGTCACAGGCGGAACCGAACTGGAAATCAATGGGGTTTTGGTTTCAGTTGCCAAGATAAAAATTAAAGGCGGCGGTGTGAAAGCGGTTTTCACAGGTTCGTCGAGCACTTTGAATTTACGCAACGGAGCCAATCGGGTGCGCACGCGAACTAATGGTAAATTCTCCAATATTCTGCTGTTGAATTTATAAAAGCCGCATGCTGAAAAGGAATGGACATAAGCAACTCGTCCATTCCTTTACTTTTCTTTCCGCTTAACCATTAAAAAAAATTTTCCTCATCAAACATCTTTTATTGATTCCCTAATAATCAAAGCTTATCATTTACAGGTGTCTCACTAAGAACGGTTATCCGAAAGTAACATCTCCCAAATAAGAATGTGAGGTTAAAATATGAAGTACCCTAGCTTGAGAGTTTTGTGTGTGGTCACCCTGAGTTTGGTTTTAATCTTTGGCTTATTACCACTATCAAACCTTTCGCATAGCCGAGCGGCAACGCCTCGGAATCTAAAAGACAGTTTTCACGCTGTCGAATCACCCGATAATCTTTATATGATTCGAGTCGGTATGGATGGCGAAGCCACCTGCCAGGAAGCGACTTTCGCCGAGTCGCAATATTTCCGCAATCCTTCCGAAGGTGAATTGCAAGAAATATCTCCAAGGGTTCGCATTCAGGCTGTTGATGGATTGACCATCACCCTGCGTGGCACTACGCAACTTGATGCCAACCCGGAGGCGAAAGACGCCTTCATCAGAGCCGCCGCCCACTGGGAAGCGCTCATTAAATCGCCGATCACTGTGGTAATTGATGTGGATTTTGGCACCACTCGATTTGGTACGCCCTATGACCCTGATGTCCTCGGCTCAACCCGTACCCAACTGCTTGGTGCCGATGGAATATACCCTGATATACGGGAAGTGATGATTGAGGAAGCCTCTAACGATTCGGAAAGAATTCTCTATAATGCGCTTCCACTGAACCAATTGCCTACCGACAAAGGTAACTCGGCAAACATTGTCGCGGCTTCTTCGGTATTAAGAGCCATAGGAGTCATTGCTGCGGTTGCTGACCCGGCAGCCGAAGAACCGAATTTCGGCGCTCCGCCCTCTATCGGTTTTAACTCGGCTTTTGCATTTGATTTCGACCCCAGCAATGGCGTTGACCCTAATTCGATTGACTTCGACACCGTGGCAACCCATGAAATCGGACATGCATTGGGATTTACCACTATGGCTTCACAAACTCAGAGCGGAACTCCCGATGTAAATATTTGGGACTTTTTCCGCTTTGCACCGGGCATCACTTCAGGCAATTTCGTCACCTCGCCAAGAATATTAAACAGCGGTGGTCAACATGTTTTTTATGCAGGTGGAGCGGAATTAGCCTTATCAACCGGTACAACTTCACAAGGTGGCGATGGCAACCAGAGCAGCCATTGGAAAGCTGATGAAATAACCGGAACCACCGTTGGCATTATGGACCCGACTATCGCTCGCGGACGCCATATCGACATTTCCGAAAATGACAAAGCCGTGCTTGAAACCATCGGACATTCACTCAATACTGTGGCGCAAACCGTTGGTGCGACCATAAACAAAACTACCTTCTTCCCGGAAGACCCCTCATTGTCCATAAAAGGTTCAGGTTTTGGCACACCCATAGAGATTGAAATCAACGGGGTCATCGTTACTCCGTCCCGAATCAAAGTAAAAGGCGCAGGCGCAAAACTCGTGGTGATTGGCTCATCCCTCGCGAATTTGAATATCGTGCCAGGGGCGAATACCCTTAGGGTTCGCAAATTTGGCGTGTATTCTAATCCGCGAACCTTTAATTTCTAATCAAACCTCACATCGAAACAGGCGGCTTTTTATTTCATAACCAATCAAAATAAAAAGCCGCCTGTTTGGTTTTCGTCTTTCTCTCAAGCCCTGCGCTCTTCTACAATCTCCCCTCCATGTCTGAACCGATTTCTCAAACTCTGTTGCTTGAAGCGCCCGAAAATCCTTGTGATTTGTGTGGTTCAACACAAATGCAAAAAATATTTTCTACGAAAGATCGCTTAAAAATTACTAATGAAATTTTTACCATCGCCGAATGCAGCGGTTGTAAAGTATTGCGCACCTTGCCGGCAATGACCGAAACCGAACTCTCGAAATATTACCCGGAAGATTATTGGGGAGGTGAACCAAGCCCGCAGTGGATTCAATCTTCACAATCCGACAAAACAACCTTTGTCGGTGAATGCCATTTACCAGGTGGAAGAATTCTGGATGTCGGTTGCGGCGCAGGATTTTTTTTAAGGGCACTCGGTAATCAGGGTTGGGATGGTTATGGCGTTGAAATCAGTCCGAATGCTACGCGCGCTGCCGCAAAAATTTTCGGCGAAGAAAAAATTATTACCGGAACTTTGCTTGATGCAAATTTCGACAGTCAATTTTTTGATACCGTGACCTTCTGGTCGGCGCTTGAACATACCAACCAACCGATGAAACAGCTTTTGGAAGCTCGAAGAATTTTGAAACCCGATGGCAGTTTGATTATTCAAGTGCCGAATGCTTCCAGCTATCAGGCAAAACTTTTCAAAGGCGATTGGTTTGCTTTGGATGCCCCGCGCCATCGCTACCATTTTGATTACGAGACCTTGAATCGCGCTTTAGAGAGTGCCGGTTTTGAAATTTATCATTCGAGTTTTCAATCAAAGGTTCATAACCCTCACGCCTTGCGTCAAAGTTTGAAAGCGCGGCTTTGGCATTCACCACTTAAACGCCTGCTCTTTCTTCTGGCAATTCCCTTCCTTAAACCGTTGGATGCTTACTTCTCAAAAAATGGCAAAGGAGCAACCCTGACTATTGCTGCCCACCTAAACCGGAATGCAGTAGTTTGGTACACGACAGATTAAGAATAAGCCCGGTTTATCGGCATTTTTTCAACATCGAGTGTGCCAATGTCTTGATTTCTGGTTTAGTCAAATAATTCCTTTCACTTTATTTTGAAAAAAATCCTTGGGGTGCAAACTTATCGCTATTGTCATGGCATCATAAACTAGCGAAACAGGATGACAGATGGGGTTGCGACAGGAGTTCAAAATGTTTTCGCAATCCCCAAAACAAAAAATCATAGCCATTTTTACAGTAATACTTTTTTGCTGGTTTTCAGTTGCAGCACAGGAAGCGGTTTTGAAAATCAGCCGCCCGCAAAATGAAGAAAAAATTTCTTCGAGAACCTCACCAGTTATCGACCTTGATAAAGCGTCAGCGTTTCGCCGATTGCAGCGCCATTCGCAACCGGAAAGTAAACTGGAGTCGGGGTCATCACCAAGCAGAGAAATGAATAAAACCCGGATTTTTAATCCAGTCCGAAAAGCTGCCGGGGTGCCTGACCTCAATAAAATCACCCCGCAGAGTTTCGGCACCGGCGGCGGGGATATAAACGAAATCGAACCCAATGATGTCATCGCGCAAGGCGTTTCGTTACCGGTAAATATTTTCGGCAGGATGGCAGTTGACGGCGATATTGATTTTTTTGCTTTTGAAGGCTTAGCCGGGCAATCCCATGTCATCGAAGCCTTTGCATCTCGATTGCAACGTTCGGATATGATTGCCGATTTATTGCTTTTCAATTCCAGCGGGCAACTGCTGGCAAGAGATATTGGCGACGTCAGCAATGACCCGTTGATTCGCTTCACCCCGGCTGAGGATGCGGTCTTTATTATCGGTATCGCCGATGTTGATGATTTTGGCGGCGCATCTTACAACTATCTGCTGAACATCACGCGCGGCGTAGATGTCAATGAAGTTGAACCCAACGACCGGCAGGCGCAATCCGTTTCAAGTATCCCGACCACGATTTTCGGTGATATCGAAGTCAGAAATGATGTTGATTTTTATAGCTTCATCGCGGAAGCCGGTGAGACTTTAATTGTTGATGTTGATGCAGAGGTTTTGGGTTCGCGATTAGACCCGGAAATCAACCTCAGCGACCCGCAAACCGGTGTCGAGTATTTTTATAACGATGAATATGACGGGGCGGATTCGCGGTTCAACATTGTGTTGCCTTACACCGGAAGATATGTCATCGGCATTGGCGCTTTTCAAAGTAATTCAACCGGCTTTTATCGCTTGAATATTTCAACCGTGGCAAAGACCGGCGCACCGACCATTTTCAGTGTCACGCGCGCGGCGAAAAAAGTGATTGAAATCGTGGGTACGGGTTTTACCAACAATGTCATCGTCGAAGTAAACAGTGTCCGTCGAAAGATAACATTTATTGGTACAGGAATCATCCGGGCAAAGGTTAAAGCGCGGTCGGGTGATGTGGTTACGATTCGCAGTTCAATTGATGACCGCAGGTCGAATCCGTTAATTGTGCAATAATTCTTGATTTTCTTGACGTGCGCCTGATGCTGTGATTGAATGCTCACGTCACTAAATGCTGAATCTAAATTGAATCCACAAAGGGTGCGACGAAGGCTCAAAAAGCAACAAATTCTATCGCACCCTTTGCGGTCTATCTTGCCCCGATAATTTCAATTTTGAGATGTATCATGAACCTAATTCGCAGGAGCTTAGCTCTCTCCTTATTCGCATTCATTATTTCGATTTTGTTCTCGACTTCGACTCACGCCACTACCGCGATTATCCCTACAGATAAAGATTTGATCGTCAGTTCGCGTTTTATTGTTACCGGCGAAGTGCGTTCGGTGGTTTGCGCGTGGGACGATACACATCAGGTTGCGTGGACCTATGTTGAAGTTGATTGTGACCGCTTGCTCAAAGGCAATCTTGAAAATCGCACCATCGTTTTAAAAGAACTCGGCGGTTACTTTCCCGATGGCGGGTATGAAGTGGTTGGCGCGCCATACTATCAAGCGGGCCAGCGTGTGCTTTTATATTTGAACACCTCCGCAGATGGGGCATTGCATACGGCGCATTCATTTGTCGGCAGTTTTTCGATTGAAACCGATATCGGATCAGGAGAAATCATCGCCAAGCGCAATTTGAATGATGAAGTTCGGTTGCTTGCGCCGGTTGATGAGTCAACGACGACCTCCATCGCTCCCTTACGTGAATACCTCGGAAAGATTCGTCAAACCCTGAATACCGAAATCGCATTAATCGCGCAGTATGATGCCATTCATCAAACTCAGCCGCTGACCATAAGACCTCTCGAGTATGAGCGCAAAAAGCGCGAAGGGATAAACTTTTCAACCGACTTCGTCGTCACCGGCACGCGCTGGTTTGAAGCCGATTCGGGACAATCGGTCAGCTATTATTTAAACCCTGACCGCAGCCCTGTAGCCGGTGGCGGAAGCGCCGAGGTGACTCGCGGGTTGACCGCCTGGTCTGCACAAAGCGGCGCACCTATTCAATTACAGCTAGCAGGCTCTACGACAAGTTGCGGAGCCGTCCGCGATGGCGCAAATGTGATTTCATTTGGAGATTGTTTAGGGCAATTAGACCCGGCGATTGGCTGTTCAGGAGTGGTGGCGCGAACCACGGTTTACTGGAGTCTGGAAACCACAGTCATTGGCGGCAGAAGTTACAACCGTTTACTCGAAGCCGACATCGTGTTCAACCGTGGGATGGATTGCTTTTTAAGCACACCCTCGACGCTTGCGGAAATCGCCTGCCATGAAATCGGTCATTCAATCGGACTGGGACATTCCGGTGATAGCAACGCGATTATGTGGGCTTTGGCGCGCGGCAGGCGCGACGCCACATTAGCTGCCGATGACATTACGGGTGTCCTTGCCATTTATCCTCAAGGGTCGTCAGGTGGCGGCGGCGGCGGCGGTGGCGGTGGTGGCTCCAACCCGAACGACGCGAGATTCGTTAATCAAACGGTAACTTCTGCCATGAATCCCGGTCAAAGTTATGCGGTTTCAATTACCATGCGAAACAGCGGGACTGCCATCTGGGATTCCAGTTATAAGCTGACTTCGCAATCATCAACCGACTGGGGCATTAGAAACGTTCGCCTACCAAATAATATTTCGCCAGGTAGCGATGCAACCTTCAATTTTAATGTCACTGCACCAAGCCAGCCGGGGCTTTATAACTTTCAATGGATAATGAACCAGGATAACGTTGGCGTATTTGGTGCAGCAACCACCAATCTGACGATTAATGTTGGCAGCGCAGGCAGTGGTGGCGGAGGTTCAGGCGGAGCCGTTACGATTATCAATCTCAGTCTGATTGATGGCTTTGTCGGAAGCCACTACAAACAATCGTTAAGCGCAAAAGGCGGACTGGCACCCTATCGTTGGCAATTCGTGAATGGCGACATACCGCCGGGTTTGAGTTTTTCGACCAATGGGGTACTTGAAGGAACGCCCACGAGTGCCGGAACCTACACGGTGATTATTCAGGTTTACGATTTTTCCGGTAAAATCGAAAACAGCGATACCAAGCGCTATACACTGAACATTTTTAATCCTGCCGGGTCAGGCGCGGATGCTCCACTGATTACCCGAATAAAAGTTAAAGGCATAAAGAAGTTATTTATCTTCGGAAAAAATTTCAGTGCCACTTCCTTAATCGTTCTAAATGGGGCAATCGTGACGCCACTTTCATTCGAGGTAGATGGCGAAACGGGGATTTTATTCTTTAAGGGTAAATTGAATTTAGGAAGCGAAGGAACCAATTGGGTTCAAGTCATCAATGGAGCCAATCGTTCATCCCTGTTTTTCTTCTAAAATTTTTTCATTGATGAGGTTTGAGGTAGCAAATGAATTGGCAAATCTGCATTTCATTTGCTACCCTATTGAATCTCAAACGCGGGCGTTTAGCTCAGTCGGTAGAGCACTGTCTTCACACGGCAGGGGTCACTGGTTCGAGTCCAGTAACGCCCATTAACCAATTCAATTATTTACAACCGCCTTAACTGGCGGTTTTGTTTTTGGTCACATATCAGTTTTTTATCCTTGCAGTCCGTTTTAGATTTAACTCTAGACGTTTCAACATCACCTTTATTAAACCGCACAATCTCTTTGATACCTCAATCAGAAAAGCAATCGTAGTACCACTCAAGAAATTTTTGAATCCTTGTGAAAAAGCCATAAGGAACACTTTGGCTGCGGAGTTTCGCACATATCCAGTGGGAAAGTTTGCGCGGATTGGCCGATAGTCGCTTTTACTCTTGCCAGTTAAAGACGGCTTTCCTGGCATCTTGATTGCTTATCCATCCAGGTTGCTGATTTCCTTAACCCTGGTTTCACAAACCGAGTGCCGTGTTGATTCTTCCGGATATTAATCATCTGGGGCACTGCGCATGGTGCTAAGGTTATTGAGACCGGGCAAGAACGGAGTGAAGAACCATGAATCATCAGGTGATTGCCTACTTTTCGATGGAGATTGGTATCAACGCGGAAATTCCGACCTATAGCGGTGGGCTGGGGGTGCTCGCGGGCGATACGATCCGCGCAGCCGCTGATTTGAAAGTCCCGCTCGTTGCGGTTACCCTTCTTCACCGCAAGGGCTATTTTCATCAGCGTATTACCCCGGATGGCTGGCAGACGGAAGAACCTGCGCACTGGGCTGTAGATGATTTTCTAGAGAAGTTGCCCGTAGAGGTTTGCGTCTCTATCGAATCCCGAACTGTACGACTCGGTTGTTGGCGCTATGAGGTAACAGGAATCAGCGGTTTCAAAATCCCTGTCTATTTTCTCGACACGGATTTGCCGCAAAATTCCGACTGGGACAGAGAATTGACGCATTATCTCTACGGTGGCGACCGCCGTTATCGCCTCTGTCAGGAAGTCATTTTAGGCATCGGTGGCATACGCCTGCTGCGCGCCCTTGGGCACCAAAATATCGAACGCTTTCACCTCAACGAAGGGCATTCCAGTTTACTTACTCTTGAACTGCTCGACGAACAGCGACAGCAAGCCCAGCATGAGACTTTCCTTTCGCAAGACATCGAAGCTGTCAGAGATAAATGTATTTTCACCACCCACACGCCGGTGCCTGCCGGGCACGATCAATTTCCCTTAGAACTTGCAGAGCAGGTCTTAGGACGCCGTGATATTTTTGCAATGAAAGAGGTGTTTTGTTGCGAAGGGCGATTGAATCTGACTTATCTCGCGCTCAATCTCAGCCGTCACATCAATGGCGTCGCGAAAAAACATATGGAGGTCTCACGGTCATTGTTTGCCCACTACGAAATTGACGCGATTACTAATGGTGTACACGCGGCGACCTGGACTGCCCAACCCTTTCAAACGCTTTTCGACCGTTACATTCCAGGCTGGCGACAAGATAATTTCAGTTTGCGCTCCGCCTTGCGTATCGCCAAAGAGGAAATCTGGGCGGCTCACCAGGAAGCCAAAAAGGCGTTGTTTCATTATGCCAATCATCTGACCAATGCGGGATTGGATATGGATGTGTTCACCCTCGGTTTTGCCAGACGCGCCACCGAATATAAACGATGGGAGTTGCTCTTTGCCGATGTCGAGCAGTTGAAGGCAATCGCAACCCAATTTGGCGGACTACAAATTATCTTTTCCGGCAAAGCTCACCCTCAAGACCAGGCTGGCAAACGGGCTATCAAACGAATTCTCGAATTGAAAGAAACTCTCAGAAAAGAGATGACCATTGTCTTTCTTGAAAATTATGATATGGAAGTCGCTAAGTTTCTGGTGGCAGGGGCGGATGTCTGGTTGAATACCCCGCTGCCGCCTTTTGAAGCATCCGGCACCAGCGGCATGAAGGCTGCCCTCAATGGCGTTCCCAGTCTGAGCGTTCTGGATGGTTGGTGGCTTGAAGGGCATATAGAAGGCGTAACCGGGTGGGCAATCGGGGAAAAAATTTTGAGCGGCAAAACCGCGCAAGACTCTTCAAACGATGCGCGTTCGTTATATGACAAGCTTGCAGGCGTAGTCTTGCCGCTTTTTTATCAAGACCGTCGGCGCTTCCTTGATATAATGGCGCACGCCATTGCTCTCAATGGTTCGTTCTTTAACGCCCATCGCATGATTGAACAATATGTCTTAAACGCCTATTTCCGTTGAATCATCTGTTGCTCAAATTTGCGGGGAGAGAAATTAACCGGAAGGCAGCAACATCCAGGGTTATCAGGCAAAGCTCAATCACCTGGGTTCACAGCAAAAAAGCCAACCGCGCATTCGCTGGTCGGGGATTTTCAAGCAGTTTTGCCGAAAACTTTTATCTGACCTCTAGAGTATGTTTGAAACCGAACCAATCAGGTTTTTGCAAAACCACGCTTCAGACTGGTTCACGTGGTTCATGCTCATCGTCACATCTGGTGGTTCTGCGTTTGTCCGTGACTTGTTCATCAGTGTCACCCTGTTCGGCATTAATTTTCGCAAGGGTATCGTGCTGGCAAACCTGTGCTGGTTAGCAGCCCTCTTTACTGACTTCTTCAAAAATTTATTTGCCATGCCGCGCCCTTATGAAGTAGATGCAACGGTTGTTAATCTGCAAGAGGATTGGTTGTTTAAACGTTTGTCGCGCGACGGCGCAGCAACCAGGCTTTGGCAATTTATCCAAAACCTTTCTCAATCTTCTGAACTCGCCATGCGGAGTTTTCCTTCAGGTCATGCGAGTACCGCAACCGCGTTGTGGGGCGGACTATATTCACTGTTTGGAAAACCCACCACGCGCTGGTTGGCAATTATCCTGATTCCGCTAATCGCGTTCTCAAGAGTTTATCTGGGAAAACATTTTATCGGTGACGTGATTGGCGGGGTTATGATTAGCGTTATTCTAATCTATGGCGCTCGCCTGGTTCTCAGGCGCGACACAATCTTTCGCTTATCTTTGAGTAAGCCGGATTCAATCAAACCCATCGGTCGGCAAACCTTTTTCCTGTTGATATACATTCTGGGTTTGCCTGTTGCCCTGTTTTTCTTGATTCCTGCTGTAAAAGCAGAAGCCATCGGTTCCCTGTTCGGTTTGAATGTCGCGTTCTTTATCGTATGGGTAAAAGGCTTGCCTGACGATAGCGCCTGCCTGTCGAAACGCCTGGCGCGAATCGCTTTGGGGTTACTCACCGGTTTTGGCGCGCATATCATCATCGGTTATCTTGGGAAAGCGTTTGATATGTCCTTTGAGTCTGCTTTCAAATTTGTGCAGGCGTCAGTATCAAGCGGTTTTTCAATTCTTGTGACCATAACCCTCAGTAAACGGTTGCGACTGTATGAACCCAAGAACCCTGGCGATCAGTTGAACCCGGCTTTGTAAGCCAACGATTGCCCAAGTATCGAAAGACCAGGCTTCCATCAAAGCCGATAATTTTATCCGAGGCAGTAGGAGCATCCGGGTTGCCGCAAACTCAGTTCCCTATCATCGACGCCATTCATATTCAACTTGTAATGATTATCTCCTTCATAAAGCCAGGGAATATTATTGGTCGATTTTCACTCCCTCTTCTTGGGTAATAAGAGCCAGAAAATTGTGAATTTCCACAAAAGCTTGAGGAAATTTGCATGAAATTTCTGTTAACCATCTCGCAACTGTTGTAAGAATTACTTTCCTTGCTCGGCACGCTTTTTGCTTCCCCGTACCAAAGACGCGAACAGCGAAGAGTTGATTTGAGGTTGGCAATTGCGAATTCCTCGCTGCAACCCGAACCCAGGCTAAACGCAGCAATCGACTAATTCCGGGAGGCAGTTATGAATTTATTATCTCTGCTGACGAACCACATACATTATTGGGGGGTTCCACACGAACGCTCAGTGGACAAACGATTGATCCAAACTTGCTACGACTGTGGCGCGGAGCGCGAGCTTAAAGTTGAACTCCGCCCTCCGCCTACCGCTGTAAATCCGCCGATAGTCGTACTCAGGATGGAGACACTCAAACACGCATAAGCAGATGAAGGAGGGAAACCATGAAGAACCATTTCAGAGCTGTGATTTTGAGCCTCGCGCTTGTGGGATTAACCATGCCTATGGTCAATGGAGCAGCACAGCGAGTGCCCGTGCCTAAGGGGACACGCTTCGTCGTCCGCCTGAATGAAACAATCAGCAGTAAACATAGCAGGGTTGGCGACCAGTTCACTGCAACGGTGGTATCCCCGCGAGTTTACCAAGGCGCGACCGTTTTCGGTCACCTTTCACACCTTGAAAAATCCGGACGGCTGAAAGGCAAGACGGAAATAGGATTAAGCTTTGATCGCATTCAACTGCGCGACGGGCGCAACGCCCGATTGAGAGCTGAACTACTTGAAGTCCGTCAGAGTGAATCCGTGAAAGTAATAGATGAAGAGGGCTATATACATTCGGGCAGTCGCGGCAAGCAAGCCATCAAGCGAACCAGCATTTGGGCTGCCATCAGTGGCGTAGTTGGCGGACTGATCGGTGGACGCAAAGGAGTTGTCGTCGGACTGATTATCGGTGCAGGTGCCAGCGCCGGTTCATTGATTATCGACGGCAGCAAAGAATTAAAACTGGAGCGCGGAACCGAGATGCTCATCCGCACCGTTAGAGGCGACACGACACGCGACGTGTTGCAACCGTAAAGAGGTATGCCATGCAGGAAAGAGTCATCAGTACGCAAGATGCTGAACAGATTATTCGCAACTGGCAGGAGGAACAGCCTGCCGTTGAAGTGCTGATTCGTTTCAGCCAGGGATTGACGCAAACCCATGCCGGTCAGGTCAGACTCGAACCGGAAGGGCAAGTGGTTATCGCACATATCCTGGACAAAAATCACTACCTGACGACGACGCTGGACATTTTCGGCTTCGAGAGAATCCGGTTGTCCGAAATGAGCAACGCCATCACTTTCGAGGAGCCATTTGCTTCGTCGGGAACTTTTCGCTCGGTCACCATTGCGCGGCGGCGTCTATAAAGCAGTTCGCTTTGGTTCTTTTGAATCAAGGCAAAAAAGTGCGGTAAACGGGCTTTTATTGGTGTGATGTATTTTTTTCAAAACTCAATAATTCGGCGATTTACGTGCCGAAACCTGCTCTTAATTTTCGTTGCGTCTCCATAGACCGGGGCGTGTTGGATAATAACCCAAAAACCGAAAGAAAGGATTAGTGCATATGTCAACTCAACTTGCACCCGAAGTACAGACGAGTGCTGTACCCGTAAAAATAAATACTGTAGGAATTGAAACCCTGTTTAACCGGGCAAAAGAAATTTATGAATCAATCGCCCGACGCGCCTACGAGTTGTTTAACATCCGTGGTCGTCAGGATGGCTTTGACTTGGAAGACTGGCTAAACGCCGAGCGCGAATTGTTGCGCCCCGTTTCTCTCGATCTTACAGAGAGTGATAACCGCTTGACCGTGCGCGCCGAGGTTCCCGGTTTTAGCGAGAAAGAGCTTAAAGTGAATCTGGAGCCGCGTCGTCTGGTCATCACCGGAAAAATTGAGGAATCTTCCGAAGAAAAGACCGGAGAAACCTTCACCACCTCGCGCCGTTCTAACGAAATTTTTCACACGCTCGATCTGCCCGTCCAGGTAGACCCAACAAAAGCGAGCGCAATACTCAAGAACGGCACCCTCGAACTGCGGATGCCAAAATCTGCTAAACCTGAAACGGCGCGCGTTGATGTGAAAGTGGGATAATCGGACTACTGCTGTCTGTGGGCAGCAATCAACCGTGGAGGAAGGGCGGATGCCAGCGACGGCTTTCACTTATTTGGAGGAGTAAGTGCGAGTAGCCAGGCTATCCCGCTCTCCCATTCCTCCCGGTTCAACAATTTTAAGGAGAAAATATTATGTTAGTCGAACTTAGTGTTTTTCCGCTTGGGCGAGACACTCACCTTAGCGGTGAACTCGGCAAAATCCTGAAGATTGTGGATGAGAGTGGGCTTCCCTATCTGCTCACCCCTTCGGGCACCTGTATCGAAGGAAACTGGGATGATGTCATGATGCTTATCAAACGCTGCCATGAAGAGGCACGCTCTTACTCCAGCCATGTGATGACATCCATTCGTGTTGAAGATGAAGAAGGTGCGTCAAACAAGCTTACGGAAAACATTACGTCAGTAGAGCGGGTGGCAGGTCGCCGGCTCAAACACAATTAAGCCACTAACAAGCTGACGATTCACTGAAGAATTTCGGTTTTAGTCAATATCTTCTATGAGCGTTGTCGCGCTCAAGGTTATGGTGTCGGTAAGGCATATGAAGGCGACATCACGCCGGAGGGTGAAGGGAATGACGAGCAACCACAGATTATCTGTTTTGTCTTTGGTACTGGTGATTTTCCTGTGCGCCATGCCCCTCAAAGGGCAGAAGAATACCCGTCAAACTCTTCCTTTCCTGCCCAAATATTTCGGATTCTCCGCAACCAATATCAAAGCTTTAGAGCAGGGCAAAATCGTCACCAAACTTCCGAATACCAGCGACAAAAGAGAGGTTGCGGCATTGGGTGCTATGCGCCTGAATGTAACCAAGGAATACTTTCTGGAAAGATTTATAGACATCGAGTCCTTTAAGAAAAACGCGATGCTGTTACAACTTCACAGGTTCAGCGACCCGCCGCGTTTGGAAGATATGCGTGAGCTTACCCTTGAAGCCGAGCATTTGGCTGCTCTACGGAAATGTATCGTTGGCGACTGCGGCGTGAAAATCCCGGCGCCTCTGATTGAGCGTTTCCGCAAAGAGATGAACTGGTCAGCGGCGAATTCCAAACAACAAGCGACAACCCTGATGAAGCAATTTCTACTTGATTATGTCCGCGCCTATTTGAGCGCGGGAAACAAAGCCCTCGTTGAATACAGTGATCAGCAATATCCGCAGCGACTAAACGATGAGGTTCGCTCACTGCTCGAGCAGTCGCCTTATCTGCTGGAGACCGCACCCGCATTCCATAAATACCTTGATGAATTCCCTCTCGGCAAACCACCTGTTGTGGAAAATATCCTCTATTGGTCTAAGGAGAAAATCAAAGGATACAAGGTCGTTTTGAGTATTACCCATGTGACGATCTATAAACCAACGGACGCATCACAAATCCTCATTGCTTCAAAGCAGATATACGCCAACCATTACTTTGAAGCATCGCTGGCGTTGACCTGGGTCGTCGATGCAGAAATTGAAGCGGGGAAAAAAGGCTCCTACTTAATCTATTTCAATCGTTCCAGAATGGATGCCTTGCGTGGCGGCTGGAACTGGCTCAAACGTTATATCGCCAATCGCAAAATACGCTATGAACTGGTAAAGAACCTGCAACTGGCAAAAGAAAAACTTGAAGGCGCATCCGTCAACGCTACCCCTTAGGCAAGGCAATTTCATCAGGGTGATTTAGTGTTGCGGCGAGTTTGCAGCCAGCGACGCAAGCGGCTCAATTCCCAGGTATTGACAACCGTTTTCGCCTCAACCCAGCCGCGCCGCGCTTGAAATACGCCTAAGCATATCTGTTCAAGTTGAGCGGCACTGTGAGCGTCAGAGTTAATCGCCAGCAGCACGCCCGCTTCCTGTGTCGCCCTTGCCATGATATCGGTCAGGTCGAGACGGAAGGGAGAAGCATTCACCTCCAGAGCTGTGCCAGTTTCGACTGCGGCTTGCAGAATGCGCTTGAAATCAAACTCCACAGGCTCGCGGCTGCCGAGTAGTCGTGTTGTGGGATGACCGATAATGTGAACATAGGGATTGGCAATTGCATCCAGCAATCGTCCGGTCAGGCGCTCCCGGCTCTGTCGAAAGGCGCTGTGTATGGATGCCGTGACCACATCAAAGCGAGAAAGAATTTCGTCACTGTAATCAAGTTTGCCATCGGCGAGAATATCCACTTCAGCGCCAAGCAGAATGTGTGGCTTGCGCCGCCCTCTCTTCTTGCGCACCGTTTCAACCTCTTGAATCTTTTTTTCCAGGCGCTTCAAATCAAGCCCGTGGGCAATGCGCGCCGAAGGTGAATGGTCTGTCAGTGCCAGGTATTCAAACCCCAGTTCTGATGCGCGGTCAACCATTTCTTCAATCGTTGAGCGACCATCGGAATAATTGGTATGCGCATGCAGGTCGCCGCGTAAATCACTCAACTCAATCAGTGTTGGAAGTCGCTTGACCAGCGCCGCTTCAATCTCGCCTCTATCTTCGCGCAACTCCGGCGGCATCATCCCCAGGTCGAGTATGCGATAAACATCTGCCTCATCTTTTCCTCCGAGTTTTTGCTTTTGGCGGTAGATGCCGTACTCGTTAATTTTCAACCCTCGTTCTTGAGCGATCAGACGCAGGTGAATGTTGTGCGCTTTCGAGCCGGTGAAATATTGCAGCGCCGCACCATAAGACGCTTTTGCCACCGCGCGAATATCAACTTGAATGCCGCCTTCAATGATCACTGTCGCTTTGGTGGGACCAAGCGCAATCACCTGTTTGATGACAGGCAGTTGGGTAAACGCAAGGAGCGCTTTCGAGCTATCGCCGGAGAGAACCAGCAAATCTATATCACCAATGGTTTCGCAACGACGGCGCAGCGAACCGGCTAAGTCAGCCCGCTCAACCAGCTTGATTTTGCGCACCTCGGCTAGCAGTTCTTCGGCGAGAGGAAGCGCGATGCCAAGGGGCATTCGCGCTTTGGCAGCGAGCCACAGCCGGATACCACGCTTAAGATTTTCAACTTTCTTTTCACCAAAGCCCGTGAGTTGCAGCAACGCCTGGGTATCAAGAACGCGCTTCAAATCTTCCAAATTGTTGATGCGAAATTTTTGATGAAGCAGCGCCAGAGTTTTTGGTCCAAGCCCCGGAATGTCCATCAACTCAAGCAACTCATCGGGCACATTGCGGCGCTCTTTTTCATAGCGGCGGATGTGGCGTGTGGAGATATATTCCTCAATCATTGCCGCGAGGTCTTCCCCGATGCCCGGAATGTCATCCAACTTCCCTTCCCGCGCAATCGAAGTAATGTCTTCTTTCAAATCGCGCAACGAGCGCGCGGCACGCTCGTAAGCAATTATGCGGAAGCGATCCGCGCCTTTAAGGGCAAGCACTCGCGCCATCCTGGCGAATAAATCGGCTATCTCTTCATTCATCATGACCGCTACGGTTTCCTTTGAAAACCGATTGAAGATTTTTTCATCGGCAGTGGATTAAAGCTTCGCCAAACGCTGCTGCAAATCTTCAGTGATTTCGTCGGGAGACTTCCCTGCTTCGTAGCGAACCGGCTCTCCTATAGTCAGAGTAATCTCACCGGGCAAGGCGAAATAGCGGTTGCGCTTTTTCAATTCAAAGAGACCACTAATCTTTATGGGAATAATTTGAGCATTCAGTTTTGAAGCTAATAATCCAATGCCCTTCATAAAGGGATTCAAGCGACCATCCTGAGTGCGCTGGCCTTCGGGAAATACCAGCAGGTTGTAGCCCGCATCCATCAGGCGACCGGCAACCGTAAAACTTCTGCGAAAGCCGCTTTCCTGGGGGAGCGAAAAAGCATTGAAAAAACAGAGCACCAGAGCATAGGGCAGGCGCAAGAATAGGCGTTTGAGCCAGTGGGTTCCTTCGGGAGGATAACGCCAATTGCGCAGCATCTCGCCAATCATGGCAATTGCCAGGTGTCTTTTAAAACGTCCCGGCAAGGCGGAAATGACCAGCACGGGATCAATCATAGTGATGTGATTGGCAATAAAGAGCACGGGCACTTGTTCTTCACGCACCTGCGCCTTGCCGCGTACACGCAGCCAGGCAAACAACCGCGTCAGCGGCAAGATTACCGCATAAAGAAAGCCTATCCGCAGCCAGCGGATGATAAGATAGCGCGGCCACTCCGGGTAAGGATACGGGCGCGAGGATTCGGCGGTGCGTTCACTGACCAGTTTCTCGACATCCCCCAATGTGGTGGCTGCGGTAAAGGATGCTTCGTCGAGTTCCACTTGATAACGATCTTCAAGCGCGCTCAACAACTCCACCCGACCGAGTGAATCAAGTTTCAAGTCTGTCGTGAGGTTTGCCGATGCGTCCAATCGAGCAGGAACCTCGCCGCTCACGCGGGCGACGGTTTCAACAAGCGGCGTCAGTTGAACCGTAGGCAGCGCAGGTGCCAGCGCTTGCAAATTTTCGAGAACCTCCCGCTTGCGCACCTTGTGGAGCGCGGTTCGCGGAAAATCCATCCCTTGCCAAACCTGCCAGCGACGAATTTGTTGATAGTCGCTCAATTGTTCATTGGCACGTTTGATCACCGCCTCCGGCTCGCTTCCAGAGTCGCGCATCAGCAGTACGGCAAGCGGTTCGGGACCCAGCGGTCCTTCAATACCAATGACCACGCTGTCGCGCACTCCCGGTTGCGTATTGAGGGCGGCTTCGAGGTCTTCGGGATAAATTTTCAATCCGGCAGCCGTGGCAATAACATCTTTCTTGCGTCCTTTGAAATAGAGGTTCCCCGATGCGTCTACCTCGCCAAGATCGCCCGTGCGAAACCACCCTTCATTATCAGTCAACGAACTTACCCCTTGACGCCAATAGCCGGGGGAGATGTTGTTGCCGCGCACAAGAATTTCGCCGCTGTCATCGAGTTTGATTTCTACGCCCGGCAGTTTCGTGCCGATTGATCCGAGAGTGGTTTGAAAGGGGTCGTTATAGCTGATGAGCGATGCGGTCTCGGTCATTCCATAACCTTGAACCAACAGATAACCCAGCCCGCGCCAGAAACGCTCGGTCTGTTTGTCTAACGTCGCGCCGCCGGAAACGATTGCCCAGAACCGCCAGCCGAAAAGCGCGCGTACTTTGCGAAACGCCCACCATCGTCTGAGAAAGTGTCGGGTTTCGGCTGTTGATAAAAGTTTTCTGTATTTGTCAGTTTTACCCTGCGTTTCCCACTCGCGCTCAATTTTACCGCGCAGGGTTTCCAGCAGGCGCGGAATCGTGATGAGGGCGGATATTTTTTCGTGCTTGATGGTCTCGATAATTTCTGAAGGGTTCAATGACTCCAGAAAGTGGACTTCTGCCTGAAGAATCTGTGGCACAAATAGTCCCATCAATTGACCGAAAATATGGCTGAGGGGAAGCAGATTCAGAAAACGTAAAGGTTGAACCCACCGCACCCACCGCCGATGCTCGTCAGCCCATTGCTCCAAAGGCATCAGGCTGGCAAGCAGGTTGCGGTGCGTGAGACACACCCCTTTCGGTTCACCTGTGGTGCCCGATGTGTATATGATTTCGACGATCTCATCGGCATTAACAACCCTTGTGGGATAGGGCGAGGGGTGATGCAGTGCAACCATTGCCGCTAGTGCGTTCACTTTTATGGCGGGAATATTCACATCAAAAATATTTCCCCGATTGCCGCTGTAAAGCATCAACTTAGGCTGAGTCTGCTGGGCTACGCGGGCGACAAAATCCGGGGCGCTCAATTTATCAAGCGGCACAACGACAACCCCGCGCAGCAGACAACCGAAAAAGGCAGCCACCAGTTCGGGACGATTCTCCGCCCAGAAAAGCACATGGTCTCCTTTACCAATGCTTCGCGCTTCCAATTCTCTGGCAAATTGATAAGCGGTTGTCGCGATGCGCTGCCCTGACCATCGCACCATCCGTAAATCCGGGCGATACGCGAAGGCGGTTTTCTCTCCCATCGCCTCGTAACCACTAAGGAAAGTTAAAAGATTTTCACGCATGATGAATCACCGCCTAATTTTCAATTCACGTCGCTGGCGAGTGAGCAACGGTCTTTTCGGTGTGCCTGTCTACCGCAACACGTGGCGCTTGTCCGGTTTCAATAAAGGACTTCATGCGCCTGAGAGATTCATTCATCTCCGCCTTCAAAACGATCCCGAATAACCTTGCCCCCAAATGACCGATTGCCCGTGTTTCAGGTTGAAGTTGCCTTTTGCGCAATTGCCTTATCAAGCAGAAGACGGACTTCTTCATCGGTTGTCTGCGCGAAGTTTTCATACCACAGACTAATGGCATAAAAGATTTCAGGCGTCAGCAGGCAAATAACTTCATCCGCTCCTGCCTGTAAAGCTTCGTAAGCAGATCGCGGAGCAACGGCAGCGGCGACGACAATCCGAGCGGGTTGCAATTTTTTGAGCGCCGCCAGGGCTGCCAAAATCGTGGTGCCGGTGGCAATTCCATTATCCACTAAAATCACTGTGCGCCCGCTAACATCCGGCGCAGGACGACCGCTTCGATAGAGTTGTTCTCTACGCGCCAATTCCTTTTGCTCTTCAGCCTCGACCGCCGCAATCTCCTGGTTAGAAACGCCGCTAGCTTTGACCACTTCTTCGTTAAGTACACGAACGCCGCCGCTGGCGATGGCTCCCATTGCCAACTCTTCCTGACCGGGCAATCCGAGCTTACGCACGACAAAAACATCCAATGGGGCATTCAGTTTCCTGGCGATTTCATAAGCCACCGGCACACCGCCACGCGGAAGCGCAAGCACGACCACATCCTGGCGATTGGCATAAGCCATTAATTTTTCAGCAAGCAGACGACCGGCTTCCGTGCGATCTTTTAATTTTTTGTTCATCAGTCCTCCTTGCCACTCAAAGGTTATCCTTGCAGGATTGGCTCACTGAGATAGCTTCCCGCCTAGTGCAAATCATAGATTAAGGCGTCGGTGGTAAACCGCCGTATTGCTGATGCCAGCACGGGCGCAACAGATACGACTTTCAGTTGTTGCCACCTGGGTTGGGTGACCTGAATGGTGTCGGTCACCAGCACTTCACGCACTGCTTCAGGGCTGAGTTTCTCGCGGCAACCTTCAACGAAAACGCCATGCGTGGCGGCTATGGTTATATCCGGGCGCGCACCGGCTTCAAGCAATGCCTCGATGCTTTCAGCAATCGTGCCGCCGGTAGAAATCATGTCATCAATAATCACACAAGGGCGATCACGCACATCACCCACAAGGTGTGTCACTTTAGTTTCGCTGCCGCTTTCGCGCTGCTTGTGCAAAACGGCGACCGGCAAATCCAGTTCCCGGGCGTAGGCAGTCGCCATCTTGACGCGACCGGCATCGGGCGAGACGATGACCGCTACCTTCTGCAACCGACTACCAAGCGCGCCTGCCAGTATTGGCACTGCGGTCAGGCGATCAACCGGGATGCGAAAGAATCCTTCGACCTGCGGCGTGTGCAGGTCGAAGGTAATGACCTGATTGATGCCGACTGCCTGTAACAAATCGGCTACCATGCTCGCCGTAATCGGTTCACGACGACCACTGCGCTTGTCCTGACGCGCATAACCGAAATATGGGATGACGGCTATAATCCTTGCTGCCGCGGCGCGGCGACAGGCATCAGCAAAAGCGAGCAGTTCCATCAAACGCTCATTCACCGGTGGCGAGGTTGATTGAATGATAAAGACATCACAGCCGCGTACCGGTTCATTAAGCCTGACCCAGGTTTCACCATCGGGAAACTTCTCAATGGTGCAAGAGCTAAGATGTACGCCTAATGTGCGCGCGACTGAAGAACCTAAGCCGGGAACGGAAGTCCCGGAAAAAATTTTGAAGGAATACATAGACGCCTCCCTTGTTTTCCAACTCATCATCACCGGCAATCGTCACCGACCATAAAGTAGTTGGTACACTCAAACGGCATAGAGGTTCGGCGAAAAAGGTTCGCAGGATTGATTCAAGCAATGCTTACGCGCCGTTCAATAGTTGTTTTGTCAGCGTCGAGCCGACCTCTACAAACCAGCATAATCGGGATTAATCTCGATTTGCGAAAACCGCAAAGATTTTGGCGGCACCCCAGGCAATGAGCACAATGGGTAAAAACCACTTGATGTCCGAAGGAAACCATCCCACTCTTTCTGCCAGCAAGGCAGTCCCGGTCAACAGCAGAAATATGCCCCAGCCAAAACCTTCACTCTTGCCAGCCAGAGATTGCCTGCCGTCTTGTTGATGCTCACGATTCTCTATGTTTTGCATAAGTCCCCCTTTGTAATTGGTCTTTCAGGTTAAACTGCCATCTGTGGTGCTGCTCTACTTGGATTGGGGCTTTCCCCTGCTGTTTACTTTTCAAACAACTCCATTGAAGCGAATGCAGCACACTTGGCTACAAGCGTTTGCAGGTATAGAAAATAATTAGCAAGGTCTGTGCCGGGCTTTTTCGCAGGCGGGTTGATGATATATCTCAGGCTGTCAGTACATAACTTCAAACCAGCAATTTACGTTGGGCACTTTCACCCAAATAGTTGTGTGAGATTACACATCATCACAGGTTGCAAAGTAAGTCAGATAAAAAACTGTAGGGTTACAATTGATATGCCTTTTGCACTTTGAAAGTGGATTGTAAAAGTCTATAAATTTGCGCCTTACATCAGGCGCGCAAACGAGGCAAAAATGGCAATGAATCCGGCGATTCAACTCAACAACGCTGATGCCGTCGCTATACGGTAATTCAGCGTTTGTCGCGCCCGCGCAACTCGCGCGAAAAGTTGAGCAAGGGTTTCAATCATCTCGTCTTCAGCACGGCGTCTCGGATAACCACTTTCAAAAAACTCTTCGGGCATTATCGGTCAACGCCGCCCTGGCTACCCCTCCCCACCACATATTCAATGGCTATTATTCAAGCACTGCCAGAATCACGAAAACCAAAAAAACAAGCGCATATCGATGCCAATGATAAATGACGACTTCGCTAATTCCAGCTCGGTGAAGGTCTCCAATTTTGTTTACGAAATTCCCCATAGCTGTGAGAAATAACGCCAGGTACGCAAAAACGCTTTGCGCCTCTTTGGCTGACCCGTTACTTTGAAAGCAGGGATTAAATAATCAGTTTTTGCATTGAGTAATGAGACAATTTCAATTACTCTTTCGGTGTAGTTTCCCTTCTTACTTCCTTTAATAAACCGATTTTTAAAGTATTTGTGGATAGATGTTCGTCTTGATGACGACGGTATTTAAATATTTTCTTAAATTTAAAGGGGAGGGGGTTCACCATGCGCTGCCTGCCACCCATCGCTTATATTTTGCAGTTGAAGATTGAAGGGATTTTGCAGGAATCAAGCAGGCTTTAATTTTCGGTGCATTGCGAGTGCTTCTCAGTGGTTTGCAGGGCGAGTGCAATGAGAGGATTTGAAAATTTGTTTTAGAAAAAATGATCACCATAGTTTTTAGCCAAAAACGCAACGACCACTCAATAACTTTGGTCAATGATATTTTTTGAAAATTTAGATTGAATAAGTGGGAAATATAATGTCGACTCGAACAAGCATCATTCTAAATTTGATATTACTGGGAAGTTTAGCAGTATTGATGGTCGTCTTCATGCGCTCTTTTCTTCGCCGCCATCATAAAAATCATCCTCAAATATGGTCGAAGCGTTGCAAAGCGATGGGGCGTAGGCAAATTGACGCGCCTGAATTGGCAACCGGTCGGATAACCGCTAACAAGTTCTTCTGGTGGGGGAACCTGATTACCGTTCCTATCATATTGGCATTCACCCTAAGTGATGCCTATGCTGCCAATTCTTCTCCTCGACCTGATTTCTTGCGAATCGATTTAACTTCTCTTTTCATTTGCGCAGCCTGCTTAGCCTGTGTGACCGGCATTGTACGAACAATCAAAAAGCAGTCAGAACGCAAGGTGAAGGGGACATCATTAATTTTATTTGCGCGCGCTCAACCTGTTTTAGGAGGTTACATCCTATTCATCCTCTTTACACAGTTAGTCGAAAACACTGATTTGATTTATGGCGGAATTATTGGGCTGCTATTTCCCGCAGGGGTGGCGCTGGGTATGGGAATATGGTTGCAGGATGAAGAACAGGAGAAAGCGATAGCGGTTGCGGATGAGGGTCAAGAAGAGAGTTTGCTTCGACCAGATGCGGTTCAATCTTCATTCGGCATTTTTCAAACCGATGCCCAGGGGAATTATCTCGGCGTTAATGCGAAATGGTGTCAAATAACCGGGATGTCCATGCGCCGGGCGTTAGGAATGGGATGGGCAGACGGCATTCACCCTGAAGATCAACCCCGAGTGCTTAAAGCC
Organism: Acidobacteriota bacterium; assembly: GCA_040754075.1. NCBI lineage: Bacteria > Pseudomonadati > Acidobacteriota > Acidobacteriota bacterium. The sequence continues at coordinate 157,364 of JBFMDH010000012.1, read as the reverse complement.
TGGCAACAGGCGATTGAAAAAGCCGAAGACTATGTTGACGAATACCGCTTTATAACATCGCCAGGGCAGGCGATGCGTCTTACGGTCATGGCGCGCGCGGTCAGCGATGAAGGTGGCGAAATAATTTCTTATATCGGCACGGTGATGGATTCACCCAAGTCGAAAAAAACCAAACAACCCTTGAAAGAATTAAAGAAATCCTTTTCAAAAGTTATCAATGTCCTTACTCAACCTATCAGCATCGGAGTTGATGGCAGGTTCCTGGTGGTCAATGACTCGCTAGCTGAATTAACGGGGTTTTCCAGAGAAGAGTTGATCGGGCATACGGCGGTAGAACTCGGCATGGTTACAAACCTCGATGAATTATCCAAGCTCTACGAAATCCTTAAAGAGCATAAAACAGTAAAAAACTTCGAGATGCAGGTAAGGAGAAAAGACGGAAATATACGAACCTATCTGGTTTCGGGAGAAATTTTAGAATTCGAGGGGGAACGATTCAATCTCTTCATTGGCAATGATATTACGGATCGTATAAAAGTGGAGGATGAATTAAAGCAATCGCAGATGGCTGTTAAATCCTTGATCAATGATATTGACGGAATCATTTGGGAAGCAAAATTAACCTCCCTGCCGACCTGCCCTGACCCGGCAGGAAAAATTCATTCGCCGAACCTTTCGATTACTTTTGTCAGCAAACAAGCCGAGCGGTTGTTGGGTTACCCGATTGAACAATGGCTCTCGGAAGCGGATTTCTGGTTCAATCATATCCACCCGGCTGATCAGGCTTGGATGGTAAACTATTACACGCTTTCCATCGACGAATTTAAGAAACTGCCAAATTTGAATCTTGAATATCGCATGGTTGCTGCCGACGGGCATATCGTATGGTTCAGGGATAAGCTCAATCTTTTTGTTGCCGATGATCAATCCATCCTGCTGCGCGGAATGATGATTGATATTAGCCAACAAAAAGCGATGGAAAGGAATTTACGCGCTTCGCAAAAGCGTTTTGCCAAGGCTTTTTATTCCAGCCCCTATTGGCACAGCATCATCAGCCTCAAAGATTATCAATATCTCGACATTAATAACAAAGCGCTGCAATCGACCGGGTATACGCGAGAAGAACTTATCGGCAAAAACCCCGATCAATTGAATCTCTGGGTGTACGAAGACGTATGCAATGAACTTGCACAACTGGTCGAAGAGCGAAAGCCAATCAACAACATTGAAATCGGTTTTCGGAGAAAAACCGGTGAAATTCGCGAAGGATTACTATCAGCCGAATACCTGGAATTAGATGGTGAAGATTGTCTGCTGACGACGATTCTGGATGTCACTGAACGCAACCTTAATGAAAGTCTGTTGGAAGCAATTAATGATATTCAATCGCAATTTATCGACAAGGATGAACCCAATAAGGTGTTTGGAAGAATCCTCGAATATTTCTTATCGCTGACCAAAAGCGAATATGGCTTCATTGGCGAAATCCTTCACACCCACGAAGGAACTCCCTATCTCAGAACCCATGCCATCACCAATATTGCCTGGAATGAAGAAACCCGCTCGCTTTATGAAAGTAACGCGCCTAATCTGGAGTTTTATAATCTCCAAACCATTTTGGGTGAAACCATTACTACCGATAAGCCGGTGATTGCCAATGATCCGCGAACCGGCAGATTGCCGGCGGGTCACCCGCCCATCAATAAATATCTCGGACTGCCAATTCATTTCAACAAAGAGTTGGTCGGAATGGTCGGGCTTGCCAATCGCCCTGCCGGATACCATCAGGAAATCATCAGATTTCTGCAACCGCTCATAGCGGTTTGCGGCAGTCTCATCGTTTCCTATAAAACTGAGAAAGAACGCGAGCACATGGAGCTAGACCTGCGCGCCTCTGAAGAGCGATTTTCAAAGGCATTCAATGAAAATCTGACGGCAATGAGTATCCATGATGCCAAAAACGGACAGTTCATTGACGTCAACGAAGCCGCCCTGCTCTTGCTGGGGTACGCACGTGAAGAGATGCTTAATCGTGACCCCTGGGAACTAAAAATTTGGGCGAACTCTGAAGAAGCTGAATGTGTGAAAGAAATTATCCGGTCGACCGGCAGCATCAAAGGGATGGAAATCGATGTAAAATCAAAATCAGGAAAACAGAAAACCCTCCTGGTTTCACTGCAAACCATTCTGATCAATGACCGAAAATGTTTGCTCACCACCAGCAGGGATATTACCGACCGTAATGAGCGGGAGAAAATTCAGAACCAGATGAAGGATGCCCTCAGAAAATCCGCCTGGGAGTGGACAACAACCTTTGATGCTATCGAATTCCCCATCGTCCTCACCGATAGATTTGGTCGAATCAAGAGGGCAAACCAGGCGACTCTCGAAGCCTCTAAAATAACCGAATTTAAAAACCTGGTTGGCGCGACAATCAATGACCTCGCAACCTTTGAACCCTGGAAAACTGCCAGTAAGTTATTAAAAGTTGCTATCGAATCCGGCGAGGCGATCTCCTGGCAGGCTATCGAAAAATCGCAAGGGCAGGTTTGGGATTTAACTGCCAACCCGCTATTGGGTCATCGACCGGAAGAAAACCTGATCATTATTACCATCCGCGAAATTACTCCCATCATTCAATTGCAGGAATCGTTACGGCGCAATGAGAGAATGGCGGCGATGGGGCAACTGATTGCCGGAGTGGCACACGAAGTTCGTAACCCCCTCTTTGGTATCGCCGCAGCCGTTGAAACTTTCGAGCAAGTCTTAAATGCGAAGACTGAATATCAGATCTACTTCGATATCATTTCAAGAAACGTAAAGCGGTTGAGTTCCCTGATGGAAGAACTGATTGATTATGGTCAGCCGAATAAATCTCCGCAAGCTTACGGAAAAATCGAAGAGGTCATCGCCCAGGCAATCAACTGGTGTCGACAACTGCAAAACGAACGTGATGTTTTGATTGAATATGATTTTAAAATCGAGTCGCCACCGATATTGATGGATCAAAATAGACTGACGCAGGTATTTCAAAATGTCCTGCAAAATGCCCTTCAACATTCTCCCGCGAAAAGTTTAATAAACATAGAAGTGAACCGCATCGATTTAGAGGGACAATCCTGGATAGAGTGCAACATCATCGATCAGGGTTGTGGATTTAATCCCAATGATCTGCCCAGAGTGTTTGAACCTTTCTTTACACGTCGTAAAGGAGGAATTGGACTTGGGCTTTCCCTGGTGCAAAAAATCATCGAAGATTACGGTGGAAAAATACAGGTCAGGAACCGTTTGGATGGACAGCCGGGGGCTGAGGTCTCCATCAGCTTACCCTGCTTGAAGCGATAAGCGGAAGTATTCGATATGATAAAAGGAACGATACTGGTCGTAGATGATGAATCTTACCTGCGACAAATAATTTGTGAGTATTTAAAAGAAGCAGGATATAAAACTGCTGAGGCTGGCAACTGCCAGGATGCGATTAATATGTATCAGGTGATTCAACCTGATGTTGTAGTTTGTGATTATTCTTTGCCGGATGGTACGGCGTTAACGTTACTGCCGCAATTGCGAGCCATTGATAAAAATATTTCGATGATCGTATTAACCGGTCACGGCTCAATTAATCTTGCGGTACAGGCGATCAAAGAAGGCGCCGAGCACTTTCTCACCAAGCCTATCGAATTGGCAACCCTTTGTATTGTGATTGAGCGGATTTTGGAGAACCTGCGAAACCGCCGAAAACAAATTATCAGTGAAGTTCAAAAAGATCGCCTGGATAAAAATCCATTTCTTGGGGTTAGCCCCGCCATGCAACTGCTGGCAGAACAGGTCAGGATGATTATCAATGTCGATACTCCGATTCTCATTGAAGGAGAGACCGGCACGGGAAAGACGAGATTAGCCCGCTGGATTCATGACCATGGGCACCGAGCCAAAGAGCCGTTTGTTGATTTAAATTGTGCCGGGTTATCCCCGGATTTGCTGGAGTCTGAGTTGTTCGGTCATGAAAAAGGAGCCTTTACGGGAGCCATCACCGGGAAGCCCGGTCTGTTTGAAACCGCCAATCACGGAACGGTTTTTCTGGATGAAATTGGCGATATCGATTTAAGAGTTCAACCAAAATTGCTCAAAGCAATCGAGGAACAACGGTTTCGTCGCCTTGGCGGGGTGCGCGATCTTCAAGTCAATATTCGCCTGATTGCCGCCACCCATGAAAACCTCTATCAACTGGTGGAAAGTGGGAAATTTCGGAGCGACCTGTATTTTCGGATTAATACGCTGACCTTGCGAATCCCGCCGCTTCGCAAAAGACCAGATGACATTCCGATTATTGCCCGACACCTGCTTAGGGATCGTTCAACCATGTTGGGACGCGGTGAGATGAGTTTGTCTAGAGATGCGATTGAGTCCATTAAGACTTATCCGTGGCCCGGCAATATTCGGGAGATGCGCAACATTCTCGAACGCGCCGTCTTGCTCAGTACCGGCAAGATGCTAACCAAAGCCGACCTGCGACTCGACACAACCGCTTTGCCCGCTGGCGCACCTGTCTTTCAAGGAAGAACCATTGAGGATGTTGAACGCTCTCATATTGAGGAAACCCTCAAACTCGAAGGCGGCAACGTGGATCGCGCGGCGGTGGTTTTGGGATTATCGAGAAGCGGCTTATATAAGAAGATAAAAAAGCACGGCATTATCATGTCTCGAAATGTAGACATCCGTCTCCAATCAACCTGATTGCTCTACATCCCGTTTATCTGCCTTGAAGTTAAATCAAACCCTCAGAGACTTTAGCCATTCGCCTCGGCAGCTATTTAATGGCACCGCTTTTGCTATTTATTTTCACAGGGGAAATTCAGGGGTTTTCCGCTTAGAGCTTGGCACATAATAAAACATCAGTGGATTCTAGCTATGATTTTGGTTATGGGTGCTTCTTTCAAGGTTTACAAGGAATTAGTCTAAACAGCTTGTGTCTTCAAAATATTCAAGAAATTTCAGCCGGACAAAAGACTGAATAACTAGCGGTTCCGCACAAATCAACTTTTTTCAATTTAAACTAAAGGTGACCTATGGGTTCAAAAAAGGTTTTACTCGTCGATGATGAAGAAGACATTCTATTTTTCCTTCGCGTTTATCTTGAAACCAGAGGATTCGATGTGAATTTTGCAAGTGAACTCGAAGAAGCCGAATCCCTCCTCGCCAATGAATGTTACTCGGTCGTGGTCCTCGATTTACGCCTGACCCGCCTAGACATTTCCAGCGGACTGACGTTAATCAAATTCATTCGCAAGCAATGTCTGGATATCGGCATCATCGTTTTGACGGCATATGGCAGTGAAGAAGTAGAAAAAGAAGCCCGTAGTTTGGGTGCCGATATGTTCCTTCATAAACCGCAACCGCTTTCAGAGATCGACCGACGAATCTCTTCGTTGATGAATGTGGTTTTATGAACGCGAACGGCACCCCCTCAAAACTTGATGCCATCCTCCAGCCCGGCGGAATATCCGTGGTTTTCCAACCGATTTTCCGCTTCACGCCAGTCGGAGGATGCGTTCAGGGACTGGAATGCCTGAGCCGAGGACCGAAAGGCAGCAGTTTTGAAAGGGCGGATATTCTCTTTGATTATGTGCGCAGAAAAAAAGAAGAGCCGCTTGTGGATCGCGCCTGTATAACGGAAGCATTAAACGCGGCTGCCGGATTGGTTACGTGGCAACACCTGTTTCTAAATTTGCACGCGGTCACGCTTGAGCGCCACAGCGACTTTGCTTATTTTCTGGTGGAGCTATCGAGAAAATTCAACATCTCGCTTTCGCGTGTGACATTGGAAATTACCGAACAAGGAACCATCAGGGATTATTCCAAGTTTTTACAAACCTTAAACGCGCTCAGAGAAAGCGGCGTAAGCCTCGCCCTGGATGATGTGGGTAGTGGCTATTCTAATTTCAAAATGATACTTGATTGCAGACCGGATTATATCAAAGCCGATAAACACCTGATCAAGAATTGCTCAACGGATAGACATCGCCGCGTTATCCTTGAATCGCTCGCCTACATTGCACGAGAGTTTCATTCGGAAGTAATCGCTGAGGGAATCGAAAATCTTGCAGATATGGAAAGGGTTCTTGGACTGGGAATCAATATGCTTCAAGGATTCCTGCTCTCCCCACCGATGCGGGGCGCGGAACTGATTGCAAGCGACTTGCTTCATCAGGAATTTATATCTGATTTTAATCATCCTTTTCCCAAACTCGGTTCATATTTAAAAAAGCTGCACACCTATCTGAGAATCAGGAAAGCAGAGAACGGAAAAAGTTATCGATGGATCAGTACATTATTAAAGTAAGCTCGGTGCCCCAATTCCTTGAGGCATCTCCGCAATCTAGACCATAAGACTATTGACCAATTTAATAGATGAATAATCTCTCAGTTAAAGATAAAACAACGGGTAATAAGCTGCTCACGACGATGCGGAAAAAAACTGAGAAAAGAATAGCCAACACCGGCAAGACAGTTGTCTTGCTGGCGATAACCGATGCCTCAATTCGCGAATTGGTACGGCACATTTTTAGTGGAAACACTTTTCATCTGTTTGAGGCTGCCGATGGCAATGACGTCGAATTACTTTTTCGTAGACTTGAACCTGATCTGGTTATCGTCGATTCGCTTATCAAGCCCGCTGATGCCTTATCCATTTGTCAAAGGATTCGATTATTGTCTTCTGGTGAGAAGGCTGCCATTGTGGTTATCGGCACTGAAACGCAAATCGCTCCCAATGATTTTTTGAAGGCAGGCGCGGATGATTTTCTAACCTACCCTTTATTTCCCGCTCTATTACAAAATCGCGCCGACACCATTTTACGAAGCAAGCAATCCGCTTTACGGTTGTCGATAATGGAAACCTTATTCACTCACGCGGGCGAAGCAATGCTTATCGTTGACCGCAGCTTTCGCAACCTGCCAATTATAGAAGTAAATCAGGCATTTGAAACCTTGACCGGATATTCGTCTGCGGATGTGGTTGGACGCAATGAATGGTTCTTCAGCGCCTTTGCAGATGAATCCGTTTTTAAAGGATTAACCGAAAACCATAAACAGATGGTGGCAAAAGTTTATCGAAAAGATGGTTCATCCTTTTGGGGAGATATAAAAATCACCCCGGTCTTGAATTCAAAAAAACCCGTCACCCATCAAGCTGTATTAATATCCGATGTGACGCCACAGGTAGAAGCGGCTGAAATAAAAAACGAGCGTCAACATATTGCCAATCTTACAAAGGAAATGGAGTTGGCATTTAATACGATGAAAGAGCGCCGACGCTTCACCGAAACCATCCTTGATGAGATTACCGCAGGCATCATCACCACCAATCCGCAAGGCTTAATTTCATTCGTCAACCGCATGGCGCTAAGCACCATCGAAGGGACTTCTGCCCAGTCACTCGGAAAGGATGTGCTCGAAGTTTTTGGCAAAAATAAAAAGCTTCAGGAAGCGTTGCTTGCAGCCGAAAAAAGCGGCGAGCAACGCATTGATTTTGAACTGACGACTTCGAGCAGGCGAAAACTCGATATCGGTATGACGATCATTGCGCCCAAAGATGCCCGTCTGCCGGAATTCGGCTACGTGCTTTTATTCAGAGACCTGAGCAGTCGCCACCAGATTGAAATGGAATTGCGCAGAGTTGAGCGGCTAACCGCTCTAGGGCACATGGCATCGGGGTTTGCCCATGAAGTTCGCAATCCGCTTGCCGCGCTGCGGTCGCTTTCGGAAATCCTGATGGCTGAAACCGAACCGACCGATCCCAGGCAGGAATATATTCGCCGGTCGCTTTCTTTACTTCAACGAATCGAACATCTGGTCACCACCTCTCTGCATTTCGGCAAGCCTAAGCTTCCGCGATTACAAATTTGCAATCCGGCTTCGCTAATCGAAAACACCCTCGATATTCTCGCCCCACGATTTAAAGATTATTCAACTACTCCGGTTGTCGAGATGAATGACGATCTGCCATCGGCTTATGTCGATGAAGGACAGATTGTCGAGGTGCTGCTGACGCTCATTGAAAACGCCCTGGATTCAGTCGGCGAGCCGTCACGTATTCGCATCGCGGGTTCCAGCGAACCCGTCGCTTTCAACCTGAAGAAACACGGAGCCAAAATGATTCGCATTGACATCCAGGATGACGGCACGGGGATTGCCGAAGACCTCATCCCCTACGTTTTCGACCCGTTTTTTACAACCAAACCCAAGGGGACAGGTCTTGGGCTTTCAATCGCCCAACGTCTGGTTGAGAGCAATCACGGGCATTTGCTGCTCTCATCTACTCCAGGGGTTGAAACCATTTTTAGTTTATTTTTGCCGGTCTGGGAAAAGGAAGATGAAATCTGTTTTATTGATTGAGGACGACGAAGACCTCGCCTTTGCCTTTAACGCGATTCTATCGCGCTATCATTATGAGGTTCGCGTAGTCGCTGATGCCACATCTGCTCTTGAAGCGGTTTCTCAATCCACTTTCGATTTAGTGCTTCTGGATTTGGGATTGCCCGATGCTGACGGCATGGAAGTGCTCGCCACTTTGAAGGAAGAGGACGCGGTTTGTCCGGTCGTCGTATTGACCGGTCGTGACAATGCCACCAGCGCAGTTAAAGCTTTGCGATTAGGGGCAACCGATTATCTTACCAAGCCGATTACTTCCGAAGTCCTGATTAACGTGGTATCGCGGGCGATTGAGAATTCATCATTGCGGCGATTGCTTGAAGCTATGCAGCGCATGGAGACTGAACGGGCAGCAACGATTGGCGAATCACCCATATGGCGACAGGCAGTGAATGAGATTGAAGCGGCGGCAACTGCGCCACGCACACCGGTGTTACTTACAGGCGAAACCGGAACCGGCAAAGAGGTTTGTTCGCGTTTGCTTCACGGTTTAAGCAAACGCGCTTCAGGATCATTTGTCACCGTCAATGCCGCCTGCTTTCCGCCGACACTTCTTGAGTCAGAGTTATTCGGACACGAAGCCGGGGCTTTTACGGATGCCCGGAACAGCCGTCGAGGATTATTTGAACTCGCTTCCGGCGGAATATTATTTCTTGATGAAGTAGCCGAACTGCCGCGTGAAATCCAAGCCAAACTGTTAAGAGTGCTCGAAGGTCATCCGTTCCGTAGAGTGGGGGGTGAAAGAGAAATTCATTCCGATGTGCGCATCATCTCAGCCACCAACCGCGATTTATCCGAAGAGGTCAAACTGGGGCGGTTCAGAGAAGACCTCTACCATCGCCTTAAAGTCATCGAAATCCATCTCCCTGCTTTGAGAAAGCGGACGGGTGACATCTCGCGTCTGGCGCTGCATTTCGTCGCTAAACTTCGCGGCGAGGTCGGCAAGCCGCATCTGTCAATTTCCCGAGATGCGCTTGAGAAACTGGAACAGTATGCGTGGCCCGGTAATGTTCGTGAGTTAAGAAACGTCATCGAACGCGCGCTGGTGCTGGCTCGCGGTGCGGAAATAAAGGTGTGCGACCTGCCGATAGAAATATCCGGGGCGGTGAAATTTAAACCGAACTTCCCATCCCCTTGCGCAACCCCTTCTCCACTTGAAGCGGTCATCAAGCAGCATATCCTGGCAACTTATAAAAGCACCGGTGAAAATCTCACGCGCGCCGCTTCAATCCTGGCAATGTCGAGAGTCGCTTTGCGGCGACACCTGAGAGAGTATGGAATTAAACCGGTCACATCCTGACCAGTGGTTAGAAACGAACCACCTTTAAAATTTCAATCGCCTTCCTTGCAACAACCTCAAACCACTAAAAAGTAACACCTTAGAATAAGCCGATGGGTTTTGTCTGAGAGAAATGGTTCGGCATATCGAATGCATTCAAGGCAAACCTATGAAAGGTCGAGTGGTCATGGTAGATGATGAGGAACACTTGGTTTGGACAATATCCAGGCAATTCGTCCGTGAAAGTCCGGATATCGAATTCGAGGGGTTCGTTGACCCGGTTGAGGCGCTCGCTCGAATCCGACAGTCGCCACCCAATCTCTTGGTCACAGACGTTCGGATGCCACGGATGAACGGCTTGGAACTCGCTTTAAAAGCGCGTGAAGTGGTTGCCAATCTGCCGATCATCATCATCACCGCTTACAACACCCCGGAAGTGCGACAAGAGGTGATGCGGCGCGGCGCCATAGAGTATTTGGAAAAACCATTTGACTTTGAAGTGTTTCTCGCGGCGATTAATCGGGCGCTGGCAAAACATCAAGGATTTTCAGGCTCAATTTCGTTGCCAATGCTTCCCGACCTGGTACAAATCTACGCGCTGGCAAATGCCACCGGGGCGCTTGAGATCACCAGAGGTTCTGAATCCGGCATGATTTGGTTTGAGCGTGGCAACGTTGTCCATGCTGAGTGTCAAAACCGATGCGGCGAAGAAGCCTTTTACAATCTGCTCACCTGGGAAGGCGGTCAATTCAAAATGAATGCTGGCGAGGTATCGACGGAACGAAGCATTACCCTGGGTTGGCAGGAACTCCTCATGGAAGGGTGTCGGTTACTGGATGAAAAACTTGAAGAGGATTGGGAATCCGAAAATGAAGATGAACCGGCGGCAAATCATCCGAATAGCGGGGTCAATCAAGAAACGGTAAGCACAGCCTGTAAAGAGATTCTCACTCGCGTTGATGGGTCGGTGATCTGTGGGATTGTCAATCTCGAAACCGGTCAGTTGATGGGAATTCATAACACCCTGCCGTTCACCGAAAACCTCAATCAACTCTTTGCTGTAGCCGCTGTTGATTTATTCAGAGGCACACGGATCAGCCAAATTGAACAGATGACCCGTGCGCATCGAGGCGTGAAAGAAGATGGAAAACATTATTTTGAGGAGATTCATATCATCTCCAAACATCATTTCCACTTCGCCAAAACCATCTGCAACGGGCGTGCAGTCATTATTCTGGTGACCAAAAAAACCACCTATATCGGCAGAGGTTGGGCGCAATTGAAATCGGTGTTGCCGCTTCTTGAGCCGCTAATCATTTAATTCATTGGCGCATTTATTTTGGTTTTTAGTCTGCCCCTCAGATAAGCAATCGCTTTTCAAAACAAAGTAAAAAAAGGAAGGAAACTCAATATGGGTAAGATTGATGACGCATGTAAAAGTGTCGTAGATAAAGTTGACGGCGCGGTGGCTTGTGGAGTGGTTGACCTCGATACCGGGATGTTGCTCGGAATCCATAATTCTTCGCAATACACTCAAACGCTAAATGAAGTTGTGGCAGCCGCAACGATGGATATGTTTCGCGGTTCCAATATCGGGCGCATTGAACAAATGGTGCGGGCGCATCGTGGGATTTCGGAAAACGGCCAGCATTATTTTGAAGAAGTCCATATCACCTCCATCCATAATTATCATTTTGCCAAGACGCTAAAAGGTGGCAAAGCGGTAATCATGCTGGTGACCAAAAAGACCACCAATATCGGGATGGGTTGGGCACAACTGAAATCAGTTATGCCGGATATTGAACCGCTGGTTCCTTAATTGATAAGGGGAATATCTTGCCCCACAGCCATTTGTTCAATCTGATAAAGGAGACAACATGAGTTTAGATGCTGAACTTGCAAATTTGCAGAAAAACGTTCCGGAGTGTGTTGCCGCCGGTTTTGTTGATATGAAAACCGGGATGCTGCTGGGAATCAAAACCGTAGATAGTCATCCGCAGGAAGTCCTTGATCTGGTTGCCGCAGCAACCGGCGATCTCTTTCAGGGCAACAACGTCACCACCGTTGAACGGTTGTTTAAACAACAGCGCGGAATTCGCGATGATGGGCACCATTATTTTCAGGAAATCATTGTCCTATCTGACAACCTGATTCATGTCTTTCAACGAGCCAAACGCAATGAGGATATGGTTTTGGTGACGGTCTGCCGCGCGAGCGCCAATCTCGGGATGGTGATAACCAAAGCTCGCGGCAGCATGGCAGCAGTTGAAGCTGCAGCCTGAACCTCGACAGCCTCACCCTTCACGAGGGGCACTGCAAAATTCCTGCTCGTTCAAGTGTCCTTCGTGGAGTGAGTCACTACCGACCGCTAATGTTTATCAGCCCCTTTACTTTTGTCTCAATGATTTCAAATAAGCGGGAGCACTTTGCATGGCAATTTTTGATCGCGACCAACAGAAGGTTATTGTCAGAGTGGTTTATGATGGCCCGGGAAAAGCTGGGAAAACCACGAACCTTCAGCAACTCTGCAAATTTTTTACCAAGATGCGTCGCAGTGAATTGTACGTCCCGGAAGAGATGGGCGGAAGAACGCTTTTCTTTGATTGGCTTCAGGTGGAAGGCGGGGTTGTTGGCGGATACGGGTTGCGTTGTCAACTGTTGACGGTTCCCGGTCAGCAAATCTTCAACGAACGACGCAAATATCTTTTGCAGACTGCCGATGTCGTGGTCTTCGTCTGCGATTCAACTCCGAGCGAACTTGAAAACAATCAACAAGCGATTCACAACCTGCTCACCATTATCGGCAGCGATATACCACTGGTTGTCCAGGCTAATAAACAGGATTTAGTCGATTCACTTCCAGCCAATGAATTGCTAAACCAATTGGGGCTTGAAGAAACCACATCAATCGTGTCAGCTTGCGCCCAAGAAGGCATCGGGGTGCGTGAGACCGTGGTGCTTGCCATCAGAGCGGCAGCTACCCTGACGCAGCAAACCATCCTTGAACACGGATTGGAAAGCATTGTGGGGATTTCCGAAACCAAAGATCAACTTTATAGCCAGATGGTCGAATGCGATGTTTTATACAATGGGTTTAAGCAACCGGTGATAGAAGAACAAACGCCCGCTCAACCAATTTCGCTAAACGATGAACACGAGATTGAATCAAGCGTAACACTCGCAACGGAGTGCGAAACGCCTGACCAATTGAACCATGAGCAAGAAAGCGCCGAGGGTTGCGAGAATACTGCGCAAGAAAGCGACGAAGGTTGCGAGAATACTGCGCAAGAAAGCGAGCCGGTAGAAATAATCGACTCTCAATCTGTTTTGCCGGTAGTCGAAACCAGCAGTTTTGTTCAAGCCAGCGAATGGTCTGCAACACTTTTAGACCCGACTATCATCAGGGAAAATCTGGAAAACCTGACGCCCGAATTTCATCCGCAATTCACATCTTATCCCACCGTTCACTGGCCCCCGTTGCCAACCGGTGAAGTGCCGAGCGGGTTCATCTGGCCCGCATCCGGTCGGGAAATTTTGCGAGAGTTGGCGACGGAAATACCGTCATTGAGGGACGACCTTATCTCTCAACGCGGGCATCTTGATGGCAGCGGCAAATCGGATGTTTTTATTTTTCAAGCCGGTCAATGGTGTTTGAAGACCTCATCAAGAAGAGGTTTCAAATCGAGCGATGCAGCTCGCAGCGCTTTACTGCATCTCGCCAGAGCGAAACTCTCTCTCCATCACTTTGCGCTTGGCGATACTGTGGTCTCCATTCAACCGGATAATAACCAAACCTATTGGCTGTGGACGGTGGCTCCCTGGGTGGTCACTCTGAGAGCCGAGATGAACGAAGCCTGCGAAGAAAACGATGAAGACGCGCTGGCTGCGGCGCTGGTTAAATATGCCGATGCGATTGTCGATTCGCTGCTTCTGGCTGCACGCAGAAATATCGCCCTTGATGTTCATCCTAGTAACTTCGCCATCATTGATGGACAAGTTGTTTATCTCGACGATGACATCGTTGAAGGAAATTATCTTCCTTCGATTGGTTACGCCATGCTGCATCGCGTTGAGGAATACGCCCAATACGATAGAGCCATTTATGCCTATGTCGAAGCCCTCGGCGGGCTGCTCCAATCTCGTATATCAGGGCAGGACGTTGAAGCCCTTGATTTGGAGCGCGCCATTGAACAGGTACTGGTGCGAACCGACACGGCAAAACTTGCCCGCCGTCGGCTGGCAAAAACGATTTCACACGGTCAGTACCAAGGGAATTCGTGAGATGAGAATCGCCATCTTAGCTGACGTTCACGCAAACCTAAGCGCGCTTGAAACGGTGTTTGACGCCATCAGTCATTTGGGCATCGACCGAATGGTCTGTCTTGGTGATTTGGTTGGTTATAATGCGGAACCTGCGCAATGCATTCACCTGATTCGGACTCGATGTCAGATCGTCGTCGCCGGAAATCATGACCATGACGTTGCGGGGATTTCCCAAGCCCCTGGCACTCATTCCACAGCCCACTTAATCCAAGCCTGGACACGCAGCCAACTCTCATCCGATGACCGTGCTTATTTGGCGAATCTGCCCAACCGCATCATTGACCCTGAAGGGTTCGTTGCTGTGCATGGATGTTATCTCAATGACACGCATATAACCGGTTATGTAACCGGAACCATGTTGGAAGCTAATCTCAACGCCATTCTTGCAAGAGAAGGCTGGCCGCATATCGGGTTATGCGGTCACACTCATACGCCGATGGTCGGGTGGTTGGATCAGGGAAAAATTGTCGAATGCAAACCTGACAAAACGCTGAATTGGCCTGCATCGGCACGGGCTGTGCTCATCAATCCCGGTTCGGTTGGACAACCGCGCGACGGCGACTCGCGCGCGGCATTTGCAATTATTGATATTGCCGCCCGCCAGGTGGAAATTCATCGAGTCGCCTATGACATCGAAGCTACCGCAAAATCTATCGCAAATGCCTGTTTGCCCGGTACGCTGGCTGAGCGATTGAGAGAGGGACGATAATGTTTCAGCACACAAAATTGTATGAGATTTGTAATGGTGAAATTGAAGGACCGGAGGGCTTGATCTGTGGTGCGATAAATTGGCAGGTGCAAAACCGGGCTACGACAGTCATTCTCGGTCCGGGAGGAACTGGCAAAAGCTCTTTGTTGAAAGCCTTGAGCGGCGAAACCGTCAAGCTGAGGTGGAAGCTTTGGGGAGATTGGTATTATAAATCAATCGATTTTCAGCAAATGCCACTTAATCATCTCCTAACCTGTGACATCTTCCGGCTCCGCCAATTAAAGTCAGCCAATTTCGTTGCCACTCCCTCACTTACCGGGCAATTCCAAAGAAATTGGGACAGCGTATTTCAATCCGGGGCGAAAACTCTACTGTTGGATGAACCGACGGTTGGAGAGACGGCGGAAAGCATTGCAGAATTGGTTAATCGCATAAACCATCATAAAACCCAGGGCGCTGCTGTTGTGGTCACGCATCATCTCGATTTCGCCCGCTCAATAGCCGATGATGTAGCATTTCTATATGGTAAACATTTGCTCATTAGTGCTGATGCTGACACCTTTTTCAATCATCCACCTAATGAGCTAATCGCGCGATTTCTCGAACAGGGCAACTGTTCATATCCCCCACCAAATCCGCCATTGCCGTCGCATTTCAATTGGCTCATTCGTCACCAGCTTGCCGGGATGGGTCGCCCCGGATTGCTTGGTGATGCGGATGAAGACCTGACAGCGATTGCACAGTCCGGCATCAAACTCGTGGTATCGCTTACCGAAGAGCCATTTCCACTTCCCCAGCTCAAATCATTTGGGATGAGGGGAAGACATTTCCCCATCAAAGACATGGGAATTCCAGCCATCAGTCCGGCGGCTAGGCTTTGCCGGGATATTGAAAAGGTCATCGCTAATGGAGAAGGCGTCGCGTTGCATTGCCAAGCCGGCATGGGGCGCACCGGGACGATGCTAGCCGCCTATCTGGTATGGATTGGCTATGCACCTGAAAAGGCTATTGAGCAGGTTCGCTCAGTGGCTCGTGGATATATACAGAATCGCTCCCAGGAAGCATTCATTAGACGTTTTGCTGAACAAACCTCAACCCAGGGAAGGAAGCAATTGTGAAAGCGCATTTTGAAAATCTCTCAGACCCCAAACCCTCATCTGCGCAAAACCTGATGCCACTGGCAATCACGATTTTCTTCCAGATGCTTCCGGCTACGCTGGTGGCTCCGGCTATTCGCCCATTATTTGCTCAGTATCATGCAAGCAACGAAGGCGCAATGCATGCATTTATGGGAATCAATATGCTCGGCGCTGCCATCGCTGCTCCATTGATGAGTATGTGGTTTATCAAAGGGGGTAGCCCTCGTAAAATCCTGGCGGTTCTTACATTGAGCGATGCCCTTTTATTACTGGCTGTGGCTTGTCCGATTTCGACAACTGTAGTTCTATTCCTGAGATTTCTTGAAGGTGCAACGCACGTTGGTGCAGCAACCATACTACTGGCACAAGCATCGACGGTCAGCCACCGGCACAGTGGTGGACGCATCATGGGAATTGCCGGTGCCGCAATTATCTCAGCCGTTGCTTTGGGCAACGCTATCGGCGGACTCACAACAACCATCGACCCGCGAGTTCCCTTCTGGCTCGGCAGCGTCATCCTTGCTTCGATTGGCGTCGCTTCGATGATGTCGAACAAGCGATTCGGTGCATCACAGCACTCGTTCAAAACTTCGCCATTCTCGGTATTAAAAAAACGCCGGGCGCTTATCGTGCCGATTTGTGCAGCGTTTATCGAACGATTTACCGTGGGTTGTATCATCGTCACCTTCTCGCTGTTTGCCCATCGCGCTTACGAAATGAGTGACCGCAATATTGGTTTATTATTTGCGCTTCTCACCTTCACGTTCGCTTTATCGATGTATCCCATCGGACATTGGTCTGATCGCCTCGCCCGTTCGCTCATCCTGGTGACCGGTGGAGCAATTTACGCTGTGGCGCTCGCTTTACTCGGTCATGTATCGCCCGCACTGCTACCCATAGTTATGATTGCCGCCGGTGCAGCCTCTTCGATGATTTATGCGCCGACACTGGCGTATGCTTCAGAACTGGCAGTGCCGGAAGAGCGCACTCAGGTGATGGCGCTGGTGAATTCCGCAGGATGTTTGGGGATGTTGTTGGGTCCGATGATGGCTGGCATTCTCTCTGTGGTTTTGCGAACCGCCGAAGACCCATTGCGAGGCTATCGCGGAGTCTTTCTCTTTGCTGCGCTTTCAGTCATTGTCTGGTTAATTGCCAGCGCCAGATGGTTGGTCGAGAGGTTAAGGCAGGAGCAACCCCAACTGGAATGCCCTTGGAAAAAAATAACCGCTCAAACAAAACCTTTGGCAGAGAAAACCAGCATAAACTGAGCGCCTTATGCCGAAACCGCTGTCGCCTTGGGAGTGACGGCAAAACGGTCAACCCCAATCGAGAAAACAGCCTTTGACCGTGATGATTTATGAATCCCATCGGCTGCACATACCAGGCATTTCTTTATCCCTCTGAAATTGGCAACTGCGATTCGCGCGATCAGACTTTTCTTTATATACTTTTGGAACTTTTTGTTGATTCAGGCGTGCCCTAAGTTGAAATAAACCTGAAACCCAATCTCTTATCGGAGGATGAAAATGGAAAAAAGGCATTACCTTATTTTCTCAGTTCTCGTATTGCTTTTTGCCAACAGTGCATTCGCTCAGGATGCTTCGGGTAATAAAGAAAATTCTCAAAATAAAGACAAAAAATCGGAATGGGTTGCGCCGATTGATTCCGTCCCCTTTACCTTGAATCTGGGTAACGATGCCTATTTGGGGGTTTATCTGGAAGAGGTGACTGCCGAAAAGATGAAAGAGTTGAATCTTAAAGAGGAACGTGGGGCGGTTATTTCAAAGGTTATCGAAGGCAGTCCTGCTGAAAAAGCCGGACTCAAAGCCAAAGACGTAATCATTTCTTTCAACTCTCGTCGCGTCGACTCGGTTCGGGAATTGCAACGATTGCTGGGCGACATACCCGCCGGGCGCACTGTCACCTTTGAAATTATTCGCGATGGCTCGACCGAAAATATCGCAGCGACTCTCGGAAAACGCTCGGCAAATTTTGGTTTATTTGAAGGCAAACTCGACAATCTTAAAGGTCTGGAAAGCAATCGTCAGTTAACTCAGGAACTCACGGAAAAATTCAAACAGCAGAGTGAGGAAATGGCGAAACGTTCCAAAGAATTTCAAGGGCGACCATTTGTTGCCCCGCGTGAGTTCGGCAAATTAAATTTCGATTTTAACGGTCGCGCCTTTTTCGGCGGTTCCCGTTTAGGAATTGCCGTTGAAACCATGACCGACCAATTGGCTGAATATTTCGGCGTAAAAGGTGGCAAAGGGATTTTAGTAACCGAAGTCACGGAAAACAGCCCGGCGGCAAAAGCCGGATTAAAAGCCGGGGATGTAATCATTGAAATTGATAACAAAAAGGTAGACGGGTTGGACGACCTCTTCGGTTCCCTTTCGCAAAAAAGCGAAGGGCAGATTGAAATGAAAGTGATTCGCAAAGGCGAAGAAAAGAAAGTTTCCGTAACCCTGGAAAAACGCGAATTTCGTCCGATACAGAAACGCCGGGCTGCCGTCTTTTCACAAATAACCGACATCATTTAATCAGTTCTCTTCACAACCGCTCTTCAAAAGCCTCTCACTTTAACGTTCGGTGAGAGGCTTTCTTTTTTTCACCGCAACCGATTTGCTGACGAGTAAATGAAGAATTTTGCTTTTTAACCTTTTTCTTTTAACATAAAGCTTCATCAATTTTTCATTTATGTTATCAAGGCAAAGGTTACTCATTGCACTGGGCGCAGTCATCGTTTTACTCGCAACCGGAACGATTGGCTACAAAATCATTCTTGGCATTTCCTGGTTTCAATGTTTCTATTTCACCCTGATTACCTTAACCAGCATCGGATACAGTGAACCGGTTGAGATGACCCAATCCGCCCGTTACTTCAACTCCGGTTTAATCATTTTGGGAGTCAGCACAATCGGTTATGCGCTGACCATGGTTGCCCAATACGTTGTTCAATTCGAATTAATCTCGACCTTTGGAAAAAGAAAAATGTATAAAGACATCAACAGTCTGAAAGACCACTTTATCGTGTGTGGCGCGGGGCGCATCGGCTCAGGCATTATTCGTGAAATTGCCCGACGGGGCGAAGATTTTGTCGTTATCGAACAAAATGAAATTCTAGCTGATAGATTACTGGCGCAAGGTTATCTAGTGTTGATGGGCGACTCGACTACGGAAGAGGTTTTACGCGCTGCCGGCATCGACCGCGCACGCGGGTTGGTGTGTGCGGTTTCATCTGACCCCGACAACCTCTACATTACCTTGACCGCCCGTGACATCAATAAAGATGTCTATATCGTGGCTCGCGCCAATGCCGAAGATGCCATCAATCGCTTAATCAAGGCTGGAGCCAACAAAGTGGTTTCACCTTCGATAACCGGCGCGCATCAAATGTCCCAAATGTTATTGCGTCCGGCAGTTGCCGATTTCATTGAACTGGCAACCATGACCGAACAACTGGATTTGGAAATTGAACAAATCGAGATACGGGTTGGCTCGCCGTTCATCAATTGTCTTTTAAAAGATACAGGCATTCGCGCAGATGCTAACGTTATCGTCATTGCCATCAAACGCCAAAATGGACAGATGCTTTTTAATCCTTCGGCAGATACCTTGATTAAAGAAGGTGACGCGCTAATCGCAATGGGCGGACACAAAAATCTGGAAACGCTTGAGAAAATGGCGAATCCCAAACATAAACATATAACCCGTCACCGCCATTAAAGCGAATCCTTATGAACACCGCCGTCAGTTTCGTTATTCCAACCTGGAATGGACTCTCTCTTCTGCAAACTTTCCTGCCTTCGGTTATTGAAGCCGCGCGTTTTTATATCGCAGAAACAAAGTCGAATGTTGAAATTCTGGTTGTCGATGATGGCGGTCAGGATGCAACGATTGACTGGTTAAGCGAACAGAAAAAAAATACTCATGATGTTGAAATCAATTTTGTGCGCAATGAGACGAATCTGGGGTTCAGTTTGACTTGCAACAAAGGCGTAGCCCAAGCCAGACACCGATTAATCTTTTTACTGAATAATGATGTCAAAGTTGACCTTGATGCCATTGCACCGTTGGTTGAACACTTTACCGATGATTCAGTTTTTGCCGTTCATTGCCGAACCTACGAACTTGAAAGCGGCAGGGAATGTGGGGTTGGAAAAATCGGCGACTTCAAACGTGGCTTCATCAGGGTTCATCAAAGCTACAGCGTTGTTAATCCTCAGAATGAAAATTCGGTCGTTGAATTGAAAGGTGAAATCCACGCGGCGGCTCCATCAAAATTCAACTATTCAATGTTTGCCGGTGGCGGGGCGGCGATGTTTGATCGCCATAAATTTTTATCACTGGGCGGATTTGAACATCTGCTATCGCCGTTTTATTGGGAGGATGTCGAATTAAGCTATCGCGCCTGGAAACGTGGATTCATTATCTTATACGAACCCGACTCAAAGGTTTATCATCGGATTTCTTCAACCATCAGCAAACTCAATCGCCGAAAGGTTCGGCTTATCGAACAAAGAAATCGCCTCATTTATCATTGGATTCATTTGCATGACCCTAAAATGTTGCTTTCCCACATCGCCTGGGTTTGGTTATTAGCGGTAACTGCGCCAATAAGATTTAAACCTGGTTTTCTCTTTGCAACCGTTGAAGCGTTAAAAAAATTGCCGGAGATAAACGAGCGTCGAAGGGTGGAAAAACAACAGGCGCAAAGAAGCGACCGGAAGCTATATGCCTTGTTCAGAGATTTGCAGCGGCGAAATGATATTGCGGTTTTTTGATGACCCCGCAAAATTGCAAACCGATTAACGGTTTACCGGTAAACTATTCCAATGAAGGGAGAATGATTTCAAAGGTCGTGCCTTTTCCGACTTCACTGTCGAAACTGATGGTGCCGTTGTGCAACTGAATTGCCCGGAAAGCCTGTGCCAAGCCGATGCCGGTTCCGCCCTGTTTGGTGGTGTAGTAGAGATTAAAGATGCGTTCACGCGCTTCAACCGGTATGCCAATCCCACGGTCTTTTACCAGAATGCAGACCTTCTCTTCATCATAGGGCAGGGTTTTAATTTCCAGCAGCCCGCCCTTGGGCATCGCCTGACAGCCATTCAAAATTACATTGAGCATCGCTTGTTTCAGTAAATCCGAATCGCCTTTGATCATTAATTTTCCCGGTGAAAGTTGTTTATTGATGGTGACGCCTCTTTCGGCGGCTTCCATTGAAGCAAGCGCCACCACCTGATTAATGATGAGATTAATATCGAGCGGTTCGAGGCGGATTTCAACCGGGCGGGTGAAATTCAAAAAGGTTTGCACGACCCTATCCAGCCGCTTGATTTCCGAATCGAGAATTTCCAACTGCGGTTTGGTATCGTGAGTTCCGGTTTCAATTTTGGAGCGCAGAATTTCTAAATGAATGACCATCGCATTGAGCGGGTTCTTCACTTCGTGGGCAATGCCCGAAGTGATGCGCCCCAAATCGGCTAACTTTTTCGATAAATCCCATTGCGATTCAAATTTCTGATAAGACTCATAATCACGAAGCCCCACGAGCACGCCAACCGGACTTCCCGCATCTTCGATATATTGCACGGAAGCCAGAACCTGTCGCTGTGCCGGATCGTCCGGGGCTTTAATGGTAGTTCGGGCAATCGAACGCCGTTCATTCAGAGAGCGTTCAACTAAACCGACCAACGGGTGACGCGCGCCTAATGATTCATCAATCGGCAATCCCGTGAGTTCGACATCTTTTACGCCCAATAAACGCTCGGCATCAGGGCTTGCCAAAATCACCCGACCTTCACGATTAATCAAAATCAAGCGGTCTTCCAGGTGATTGACCACCTGGCGCAATCGCCCGCGCATGATTTCCAATTCTTCGCGTTCTCCGGCAAGCCTTGCGCCCAATTGTTTCAACCGCGCGGTCACCCCTGTAACGACATCATCGTGCGGCATATTTTTCGCGTGAAAATCCTCGCTGGGATTTTCCTGTGACCCGAGTTTTTCGATACTGCTGGAAATCACTTCAAGCGGGCGTAGTAAGGTGTTTGCCGAAATCGTCGCAATAATTCCGGTGGCGACAATCGCCAACAGTCCGATTAATAAATTGGTTTTAATCGGTTCAAATAATTCATTCCGAATCTGGAGCGAAGAAACGCCGATATGCAATAGCCCCAAATCAAATGGTTCACCGGTATTGGGGTTGTCCACGGTTACCGGCTTGTTGAATTGATAAATTGGTTGTTTGCCGAAAACGTGAATTAATTGCTGATAAGCATTTTCTTTCACAAAACCGGATAAATCCGGTCGCACTTCATTGGCGTCGCCAATTGCATGGGCGTTAATTAGCAGGGCATCTCGACCTTCGACATCATTGATAAATCGCCCTTCATTATCCGTCAGGTAAAGGTAGGCAATGGGTCTGGTGTTGATTAAGGTAGAAACCATCAAGCCACGTGTACTGGTGTTTTCTCCGGCAAGCATGGCATAAGGGTCGCCGAAATCATTCAGGGAGTTTCGATTCAGGTCTTGTTGAATCGCCGCTTTAATTTGATTCGCCAGTTGTTCGGCTTCTTTATAGTTGCGATTAATGATCACCTTGGTCATGCTGGCGATATTTGCCACGGTGATAATCAGGGTGATAACGGCGACAAATAAGGTGAGCAGGGCGATTTGTCGGGCGCGCACGCCGAATCTCGGCAAAATTTGATTGGGGCGGGACCTGCCAACCATAGCGGCAACCGAGAAGGAACTGCCTTCTCTTTTTGGGGTTTCCTTAGCAGCCTCTTCCGGTGAAGGTTGTTCGATAACTACATCCATAAACTCTAAACATCGCAACCGAGTAACAATGGATTGCCAAACCGATTGAGTGTCAATAAAAGATAAAACCTCAAAAAGTGAGGTTGCATCCATCAACGGATTAACCTGTCCTTTGTCATTGAACAGGGTTGCAAGATTGGTGGTAATGACCTGCCCGACATACGAAATTTTATCATCATTGAAAATTTCTATGTTATTACGACAAACCCAAACAGCCTGTTGTAAATGAAAATCACATGGACAAGAGAGCCATTCATCAATTGCATCTCTTACCAGATGAATTTGCGGTACATCCCAAAAGGGTTCCTCTAAAAACCTGTCGAGAATCCCAATATAAATGGCAACCCAGGTGATTGCTGGAAATTCCTGCAACTGGCTGAGCGCATCAACCAATTCACTTTCCGTAGCAGGTTGCTCTTCAATGTACGCGCAAAGCTGTTTATATTCCTGCAAAGAAAGGGGGGCGAATTTTTTCGATCTTTGTGCAGGCACCGTTTCCTCAACCGATTGTCCTATCATGGGCCTCAGCTAATCTGAAAGATCGTAAAAACTCGGTGAGGTCAAGTTTTCATTTTTTAGTAACGCTAATCTAATTGTTCTTCATTTGCGACTTTATACGCTTTTAATTTGTTGTGCAACGTTTTCAAACTGATTTTTAAGGTCTCGGCGGTTCGCGTTTTATTGTAATCGGTTCGCGCCAGGGTACTGAGAATCACCTTGCGTTCAACATCATCAAGCGGCATCCCTACAGGAATCATCACAAAATCGGTAACCGGTTCGGCATCGGGGCTGACGATATGTTGCGGCAAATGGCTTTTTTCAATGTAATCCCCTTTACAGATAATCACCGCGCGTTCAATGACGTTTCTCAGTTCGCGAACATTTCCGGGCCATTTATATCCGGTTAGAACATCCATCGCTTCGGGTTTAATCAACTGCGCCGATTTGTTATGTCGCCGGCTCATCTCATCAACCATGTGTTGAGCGAGCATCGGCACATCATCAACACGGTCGCGCAAAGGCGGCAGGTGAATGTTGATGACGTTTAATCTGTAAAGCAAATCTTCTCTGAGGGTGTTGGATTGAACCGCTTTGAACGGGTCTTTATTGGTAGCCGCAATCACCCTGACATCGACACTGATTTCTTTTGCGCCGCCCAGTCTGCGAACCTTGCGGTCTTCGAGAACCCGCAATAATTTTGCCTGCAAGAGAAATGGCATCTCGGCAATTTCATCGAGCAACAAGGTGCCGCCATTTGCCAGTTCAAAACAACCGATGCGGCGTTCTGCGGCTCCGGTAAACGCGCCGCGTTCGTGACCGAACAATTCCGACTCCATCAAGGTTTCGGGAACCGCAGCGCAATTGATGGCGACGAACGGTTGTCCGACGCGCTGACTCAATTTATGAATGGTTCGCGCCACCATCTCCTTGCCGGTGCCGGATTCCCCGGTGATTAAAACCGACACCGAACTGGGCGCGACCTGTTCAATCAAATAATAGACTTCGCGCATCGCATCGGAATTGCCAACCAAATCCCCGAAAGCGCCATATTCGCGGAGTTGCCGCCGCAAAATTTCATTTTCGCGGCGCGTTCCGCCATATTCTGCGGCTTTCTTTAAAACCAGTTGCAGGCGGCGCATATCAATGGGTTTTTCAAAATAATAAAATGCCCCTTCATCTTTTACCGAACGAATCGCCGCATCAATTGATGCCTGACCGGTGAGTAAAATAACCGAGGTTTCGGGATAGGTTTCTTTGACATGATGTAAGAGTTGAAAGCCATCAAGATTGGGCATAATCACATCCGAGATAACCACCGTAGGGAGAAATTCCTCCATCCGGTCTAAGGCTTCTCGACCATCTGCAGCCATTTCGGCTTCGTACCCCCAACTGCTGACCAATTCCTTTAAACCCTGTCGCGCCGACTCTTCATCATCGACGATTAGCACACGTTGATTCATCATATCGTTATCATATTTCCATTAAAGTTGCTTTTGAGCTAGCACCTACTTGTATGTTGTCTGGGATGTGTTCTTATTGTCCCACCGAATAAAACACCATTCCACGCTAAGAAAAAATGTCTTGACCAGGCTATTATATCCTCAGTAGACTTCAACCTGTAAGATATTGTCCCCACAATATTAACGGTTTAATCCGAACAATTCTAATAAATATTAAATCTTTCCTTTCCCGATTGCTGACCAAGCACCTCAATTTGGGAAAGCTCACATAATCATTCTGTTGCTTTAAATGTATAAAGGGGAATGGCTAAACCGGCAGCAGTTTGAATAACCGTGTTGCAGGTTTAGGCTCGCAATCTCTACCCGGCTAATCGCGAATTTTGCCGGTTCTATTTGAAGCTTAAACGAACCAGGGGGTTATGGGCGGAGTTAATTTTACGACATCGCAGGTAGATTGCAGTGAGGAATCCTCACAACGGTTTTTCAGTGATTCCTACGACGTGAATCCAAACTATATACCGATTGATAGTATGACCATCAACGACCCCAAAAACCTGATTGGCAAATCGGCAGTTGATCCTCCAAATCAGGGAGTGATCGCTCCGTTAAACAACGAAACATCAGAGCCTGTGCCAGTTATTCATCCCGGCAATCCTGTGGCTATTAATCAACAAATTTACCAACCGGCTTTCATCATTTCTCAAATTTGTGCCGCTTCAAATATCATCGTCAGTTTGAAAAAAGACGGCAAACTGGTGCATCAAAACTATATTGGAGAGGCGCATTTCTGGCATCAGCACGAAGATAGCATATTTTCTCAAGCGATTTTAACTGATCAGTTCTTAGAAATTTCGGATACTTTAATAGACCCTTTTTTATCAACTCAGGTTCCCTTCAACCAGTCAGGAATTCGTTTCCTGATTTCAATGCCGATGCGCACTCGCGATGGACAGATTATCGGTAGAGTAACCGTACTGGATAAGGTTCCCAAGAAACTGCCGACAATCAGTCGGGTGACAGTGCAAGCTCTGGTTGGGGCAATCGCTTCGCATATTGAATTAGATGGTAAAGAGAACGAGTTGCAAAATGCCGCCGAGACCATTACCAGAATGGAATTCCGTTTGAATAGAAATTCTGAATTGTTAAGAAAGGTCGAGCGGGAAAAAGAGGAACTTGAGGTACTGAAAAATCAGCTTGAAAATTTAAGCAGTCAAAAAGAAGAACAGATTGAGTCGCTTTCTGACAAAGGAGAAATTTATTCCCTGGTGGTCAACAGCAGCAATGATGGATTGTGGGATTGGGATTTGGGTTCCAATCAAATCTCTTTCTGTAATCGTTGGAAAGCGATTCTCGGTTTTCAACCTCATGAAATTGACACCAAACCTGATGAGTGGTTCGGGCGCATCCATCCCGATGATATAGAGATGGTCGAATCCGACGTAACCGGACATCTGCTTGGCTTGACCCCGCAATTTCAAAGTGAACATCGCGTACGCCATAGCAATGGCAATTACCGTTGGGTCATTTGCAGAGGGATGGCGCTTTGGGATAACACCAAAGGGCTTTATCGCATGGCGGGGTCAATGACCGATGTCACCGAACAAAAAGAGATTGAACAGCAACTCTTGCATAACGCATTTCACGATGCGCTGACCGGGCTTCCAAACCGCACCTTGTTCATGAATAAATTGAAACGTTCGTTGACTCGAACTCAGCAACAGGAAGACTATCATTTTGCGATTTTATTTCTGGATTTGGATCGTTTCAAAGTCGTCAACGATTCCCTCGGTCATCAACTCGGAGACCTGCTGCTGTCCAAATTAGCCAGGCGATTGGAAAAATCCGTCCGTCCGGGCGATATTGTGGCGCGCCTCGGCGGTGATGAATTTGCGGTCATTCTCGAAAATATCAACAACATCACCGATGCCACACATACAGCCATGCGCGTTCAACAGGAACTGGCTTTGCCTTTTGACCTCGGCGGCAGCGAGGTCTTTATCTCGGCGAGCATCGGCATTTCGCATAGCCTGATACCGATTAACTCTCCCGAAGATTTTCTTCGCAACGCCGACACTGCGATGTATCGCGCCAAAGAACGGGGTCGCGGCGGCTTCGAGTTATTTGACCTGGATATGCAGGAAAAAGAGTCCGCAAAAGTCCAGCTCGAAGTGGATTTACGCAGGGCGTTGGCGCATAACGAATTCGAGTTACATTACCAACCGATTATCTCGCTCGACTGCTGGAAGATTACCGGATTTGAAGCCTTAATTCGCTGGAATCATCCGGGACACGGATTCATTTCGCCGCTTAAATTCATTCCTATCGCCGAAGAAACCGGCTTGGTGATAAAAATCGGTCAATGGGTTATTCGCGAGGCTTGTAAACAGTTAAAATTCTGGCAGGAACGGTTTCAAAATGATACGCCGCTTTGCATGAGCGTCAATTTATCAGCCAAACAATTTTCCGATGTGAACCTGATCAACATCATCCAACAAATCATTCTGGAATCCGCCATTGACCCCAGCACCTTGAAAATTGAAATTACCGAGAGCGCGATTATCGAAAATATCGACCTGGCAACCGAAGTCATCAATCAATTGAAAAAGCTGGGAGTAAAAATATCGCTGGATGATTTCGGAACCGGCTATTCTTCGCTCAGCTATTTGCACAGATTCCCGATTGACACGTTAAAGATTGACCGCTCATTTGTCACCCGTATGAACATGCCCAAGAATTGTGAAATCGTCAGCACCATTCTAACGCTTGCCAATAATCTCGGTTTAGACGTGATCGCCGAAGGCGTTGAAACCAAAGAGCAGATTTTACAACTGACCGGGATGAAGTGCGATTATGTTCAAGGATACCTCTTATCAAGACCGATGAACGGGGAAGATATGACCAAATTGATTGAAGAAACTTATCACAAAGGCATCGGGCAAACGCATATCGGGTTGACCGAAGAAAATATCAGTTAATCGTCAAGCGTCCAGACTTCTATCATGACATCCATATTACCGCCGCAAACCATGCCTTCGTCGGCGGCAACATCACCTGCAAGATTGAAGTGAAAAACCCCGGACTTCCCGGTTCGCATAACCTCTTTGGCTTCGGCATAAATATCGGCTTCGACGCATCCGCCGCCAACCGTGCCGATAAATGAACCGTCATCGAAGACCACCAGTTTTGCGCCAACCTTTTGCGGGGTAGACCCTTTGGTTTTGATGATGGTCGCCATCACCGCTTTATTGCCAGCCTCCAGCCGTCGTTTCATCTCCCGATAAATCTCAATTTTGTTTAACGGACGGTCTGGAATTAAACTTTTAGACGTTTCAGCCATGTCTTTTTTCCAAACGCGAAGCGGGCAAGCTTTCTACACTTGCCCGCTTTTGATTAAAAAATAGCTGACCTATTTCCCGGTTACTTTACACCCCGGGCAACTGACTTTGAAGGTGTTGCCATCAACCCTGATTCCGGTTT
Organism: Acidobacteriota bacterium; assembly: GCA_040754075.1. Lineage (NCBI taxonomy): Bacteria > Pseudomonadati > Acidobacteriota > Acidobacteriota bacterium. The sequence goes on along the minus strand of JBFMDH010000012.1, from coordinate 129,224 downwards.
GAATTCCACTCAACGTGAAAAGCGTTTCATCGCCATTCTTCTCAAAGGTTTTAAATTTCACAGGCATCCACGAACCTTTATCAACCCAGATGGTGGCTCTTTGAATATTAGGAACTTTGGGGGTTAATTCCAAAACCGCGCTATTGCCTTCATCTCTGGAATAGCTAATATCAAACTTGGCTTTGAGTGAGTCGGTCGATGCGAAAGGCACGGCAATAAATGAGTAGCTGTCATTTTCAGATGCGAGTTTCGCTCTGGAAGCATGAATTTCCTGTTTAATATTGGGCTGAGCAACGACGATAGAATCACCGACCACCGCAACCTGCTGCCCATTGGTATATTTCACAATCGCTTTTTCGCGACCAGCCGACGCCCCTCGTTGAAAAATCACTGTGCCATTATATTTTGAAGCGGGTCCGCCAATTTGTGTATGGCGTGTCACCTGACTGATATTGGCTTGCAATGTTTTAATGTTTTTTGCGGCATTTTGCATATTGGCTAAAATTTGCTCGACGCCATTAAATGAAGGAACGGCTGATGCGGATATGGAAACCATCGCCAATAAAATAACCACTGATAAAAAGAACTTCATTCTCATTTTTTTAAAATTCTCCTCAAAATTTAAATAATCATATCGGTCTATAGGCAACCTGAATATTATTGTTTAATCTCTTTAACCAGATACCCTTTGATATTTCCGGTTTCATCTCTCATCAATTCAATCTGTGAGGCAACCACTTTGCGATTGAATTTTTTCGAGATATGTTCGCTAATCACCTTTTCAAGATTTTCGGGGGCAATATCCCCGACATCTTCACGCTTGATAAAAGTCGGCGCGGAGTTCGCCCCGTCCGCGCTATGGAAAATATAGTTGGGGCCAAAAAAGATAAACGCCAGAATCAACCCGCACAACACGTCATATTGCCAACTGCCCCGGTCATAATTCCAAAAAAAGGTTTTTTTTAAAATTGTCCCGATTATTCCCATCATTCACCCCGTTTTTTCTCAACTACACCACATGTCCATCGCGCATTTCAATAATTCGATCCGCCTGGGCGGCAGCTTCCGGGTTATGTGTAATCATCACAATCGTCTGTTTCATTGCCTGATTGAGATTTTTCATCATATTTAAAACGACCTGCGAGTTCTCGCTATCGAGGTTTCCCGTCGGTTCATCAGCAAGCAGGATTGCAGGATTGTTAATAATGGCGCGGGCAATCGCTACACGCTGTTGTTCCCCGCCCGATAGTTCCAAGGGTTTGTGATGCATTTTATTTTCAAGTCCCAGCAACTTTAAAACTTCGTGTCGTCTTTCAGGATTTCCACCATTTTTAGCGTAGATTCGTTCAGCCAGTTTTAAGTTGCCTTCCGCTGAAAGCGTTGGAAAGAGATTGAACCGTTGAAATACAAACCCGATTTTTCTTCGACGTAAATCGGTGCGCTCGGCATCGGTCATTTTGGTTACATCCTCGCCATCAATCATCAGACGCCCCGAAGTGGGTTGCAACATTCCGCCAATAACATGCAACAGGGTAGACTTCCCACAACCCGAGGGACCAACAATGGCGACATATTCGCCGGGATTTACCGTAATGTTTACGCCGCGCAAAGCCGGCACATCCACTTTGCCGACGTGATAGACCATTTTCAAATCTGTCGTTTCAAGAACTGGTTTCATGATTTTCAGGATTCAGGATTCAGGGTTCAGGATTCAGGAAATCATAAATAAATATGCTCTCGAAATCCTCGTACTGAATTCCATTTATTCAAAACTTAATGCATCAATGGGGTCGAGATTGGCGGCGCGAATCGCCGGATACAACGCGCCAACAATGCCGCAGGCTAAACCAATGATTGCTGCAATGACCAACCACACAAATTCAATTTCGATAATCAACGTCGTATTTTTTTCAATGAAATATTTTCCAACGAGCGCAATTGTAAAGCCTAATGCTACACCAAGCGCGCTGATTAATGCAGCCTCTTTTTCGATAGTGTAAACAATGAACGGTTTGGAGGCTCCCAGACTTTTCAGTATGCCGATTTCTCGCGTGCGTTCGATGATGGTCGTGTACATCGCCAGCAAAATCACCAGAGTGCTGATGATGATTGCCAGCCAGATGACGACATTTAAAAAGGCTTGAATCAATCGTAAATTCTGCGAGAACAATGCAGGCAATTCGCTGGTTAAAATCGCCCGGTGCCCCGGATAGGTTTTCTCCAAATCGGCTTTCACCTGTTTTGCGAGTTCGGGTTTTTCAGTGCGTACCAAAACGAAGGTGCAATTTTCCGCGCCGCCGGTGAGTTGTTGCATGGTGTAGAGCGGAATTTTGATTCTTGCCAGCATCGAAGGTTCGTAAATCCCCACAACGGTGAATTCATGACCAAGCGCAGATATTTTACTGCCGACTCCAATGGCTTCACCGTTCACATCCGTATTGTGCTCGGAATAAAAGCGGTCAACGATAGCTTCATATTCTGCGCCCGGCGTTTTCCCATCACCGAGCGGGCGACCGGCGAGCAAATTGATGGTCGTGGTTTTGGCAAAACTTGCATAATCAATTCCATCGACCAACCCGTAACCGATGCCGCCTTCGGTTGATTGCAACAATTCGCCGATGGGTGTGCTGGAAATCACGCCTGCGATTGGCGGGCGCGGTTGGATGTCGGGGTCTTCTGTGGTTGGCTGCACCCCTTTCATAATCACTTCGGCATAACGCGCCGGCATAATCAACGGATTTGCCTGTGCCGAACTGCCGAATTCTTCGGGCATAAACCGGATTTCGGCATCGACATTGGACTGCCGTTGATTGCTGTCATCGGTCATTCCGTGCGCCAACCCGACCATCAGTACAATTAAAATCACTCCCAGCGCGACCCCGATGATACTGATAGCCGTTCGCAGGGGACGATGTTTAATATTTTCAACAATCAAATTGTCCATCTTTTCATCTCTCCGGCGCTAAGGTTTTGAGTTTTTCTTTGGCGAAGCGGGTTGTGGTTTACGTGGTTCATCCAGATTGGTTTCGGGTAATTTTTCAAGGTTCTGTAACTCAAACGCTTTATCGGGAATTTCGCCATTGATTTCGGTGGAATCTTTTTCAAAGGTCAATTCAAGTTTATAGCCATCATCGCGGCGATCTACAACAATTCGACCGGGACACATCTTATCGGAATTTTCTACCTTGAACCATTCGAGATAATAAATATCGCTGGCAAGTTCGCCGTCATTTTCAAATACTTGAACGCGGGTTAAAGGCGTATTGCTTATCGTTCGATCAAACCAGAATTTTCTCCGCAGTACCGCCATATTGGTAGTCCCACCATTTTTTCGTTCGATGAGATATAACACATAGTAATTGCGATAAACCCTTTTCCCTTTTCTGCCGGGTCGGGTATCGGGTTCTTCCTGAGTTACTTCTTCACGAAACAGGTCGAAGCCTTGATCGAAGGGCAACATTTTAAAAGCGTCGGTGATATGTTGCGGACGCATATTGACCAGACCACCGGCTTCTTTGAGTCGCGGGTCGGTCAAATCTTTAGCCGTCATTTTTTTAAATTGTTTCGGATTGGTTCCGTAAATAAATTGCCGTTTACTGCCCGGATAAAAAATCGCCAGAGAAAACTTTTTTCCATCAGTTGCCATATCGGCAACCTGCTTACCGATAATCGGGGCTTTGACTTTTAATAAAATATTTTCCGGTTTTTTGAATCTGATGAGTTGATCGCCGCCCGGCAGTTCATCTGCCTTGTTTTCTTTATCGGTGAAATAATTGGTGACTTTGATGCCACCTTGCGCTGCGAGGGTGTCAATTTGATTAAACGCATTAATGCGGTTCACCAATTCCGCGACCTCTACCGGTTCATTGGTCGGCAAAGTCTCTGGAACCGTAATGCGTTTAATACAAGCGGTGCCGATTAAAAGAAAGAATAGAATCAGCGATGCCAGGATTCGATGTCGTATCACATTAACTCCGTGAGGTTCGGTCACACGCAGAAGCCAATGAAGCCCATTTTCTAAACAGACAGGCTAACAAACCAAATTCTCTCTTGTCAATCAGTGCCATAAAAACGGTTTTCACTGCCGGTTTCACAGGTTTTCTGCGATAAATTGGTGAGATTCGGTCAATTTGCCTATCCATTCAGTCATTTCAACATCTTGCTCGAACAGAGAAAATATCAGCGAATTAAAAAAGTAAATAATTACCGGCATGAATTCCCTGTTCAGGGAGATTTAAAGCCTTTTAAGCTTTGGCACAAAGCTTGTTATACAAACCGGCGGAAAGAGTTGCTTGAAATTTTTTAGGTTTTTACGTGAAGATTTCGGCTTTCTAACTTTTATCCATCCACTCTCAACACATTCACAAGGGCAGCTTCGATAAGCTGCCCATTTTTTTGCCAGACAAATCCTTTGCGCTTTTTAAAATCCTTTGCCATCATTTTTTGCGCAAAAGAAAATGGCGAAAACAAACAATCCAATTAGCGAGCAATCCGGCAATCTTTTTGAAGATCCGCAGAAAAATCAATCACCATCAGACCTGGATTTTTCCCGACCCCTCGCTGACCGTATGCGTCCGAAATCCTTCGATGAATTCACCGGTCAACGAAAAATCGTCGGTGAAGGTCGCGCCCTTCGCCGCATAATCGACGAAGACCGTTTACAATCCATCATTCTCTGGGGACCACCGGGCGCTGGAAAAACCACGCTGGCGCGCATCATCGCAGAAAAAACCGCTGCACGGTTCATTCCCTTTTCCGGCGTGACTTCAGGCATCAAAGAAGTCAAAGATGTCATGGCGGAAGCTGCCACTTATCGAAAAAAACTCAATCGCCGTACTGTGCTTTTCGTAGATGAGATTCATCGCTTCAACAAAGCACAACAGGATGCCTTTCTGCCTTATGTTGAAAACGGCACCATTATTTTAATCGGCGCGACCACGGAAAACCCTTCATTTGAAGTTATCTCGGCGCTGCTTTCCCGTTCAAAGGTTTTCGTGCTTGAAGCTCTGAGCGCTGAAGATTTGGTGACGATTTTAAAGAATGCCTTAAATGATAAAACTCGCGGCATTGTTGAAAGCGTGGAAATTTCAGATGAGTTGCTGCATTCCATTGCGGTTTATGCATCGGGGGATGCGCGTGTCGCTTTGAATACCTTGGAACTCGCGGTTTCAGTTGCAGAAAAAGGTGAATTGGAAAAGCGTGTGGTCACTGAAGAAGTTTTACGCGAAGCCCTGCAACGCGCGGCGTTGAAATACGATAAAACCGGCGAAGAGCATTTCAATTTGATTTCAGCTTTCATCAAATCCATTCGCAATTCCGACCCCGATGCAGCGATGTATTGGCTGGCGCGCATGATTGAAGGCGGCGAAGACCCGATGTTCATTGCGCGTCGCCTCGTCATTCTCGCATCGGAAGACATCGGGCTTGCCGACCCGCAAGCTCTGGTTCAAGCTGTCGCTGCCATGCAAGCGGTGCGCTTTGTCGGATTGCCGGAAGCGCGGCTTGCGCTCACCCAGGCGACGATTTATTTAGCTACTGCGCCGAAATCGAATGCGGTCGTTGCCGCCTGGAAAGCCGCGCAAAAAGATGCCATTGAAACCGAGCAATATCCCGTGCCTTTGCATTTGAGAAATGCGCCGACCGGATTGATGAAAAGCTTAGGCTATGGACGGAATTATCAGTATGCGCATGATTTTGAATCGGGACGCGCCGAAGACATGGAATGTTTGCCCGAACAGTTAAAAGGGCGAAAATATTATCACCCGCCAAAACGGAAAAATCAGAATGAGTAGAGATTTAAAGAATTCAAACTTCAATACGCTATCGGTATTTCACTTGTAAGTAGTCCAGCAACATGAAAGTGCTTATGCAAAAAAGTAAAAGGGCGATGCCTCTTATACGCCATTTGGTTGATAACCCAGTCTTAGGTAACAATCCTGTTATAAGCACACCAATGGCTGCCGGTGAAGAATAAAATAGAATGATTGCGGCAATGATTGCTATTTCATAACGACCTGGATTAGCAGAATCATTTATCCACCAGATTAAACAATAGAGAATCCAAATAGCAGCTAATGCTAACCAAAAAAATAAGACTCCCCAAATAACTCGTAGCACACGAGCATACAACGGATTGGCTTCACTGACGCTTTCTCCGTTTTCCATAACCACCTCCGCCGGGTGATTCGACCCGCACGAGGTCACCTTTTTTAGCAAAAACCGAATCTTTGCCTGCTAATTCCCGCTCGCCTTTTTTGGTAATTAACAACGTCCTGCCAGCCTTGCCAGGGTTTCCGCCGTTCAGTCCATAAGGTTTGGTTTTCCGCCGGTCAGAAAGAATCGTCACCTGCGCGTCGGTGAGTAGTTCCAATTCGCGCACAACCCCATCGCCGCCCTGAAATTCACCTTCGCCGCCCGAATGTTTTCTAATCGCATATTTTTTCACGCGCATCGGGTAAGCATATTCCATCGCTTCGGCAGGCGTATTCAATGAATTGGTCATGTGCGTATGAATCGCATCCAAGCCAACGAATCCATCGCGCCCACCCATCCCGCCCGCAACCGTTTCATAATAAGCAAACGGTTTGTTCGCGCGTTCATCAATGCCGCCGATGGTTAAATTATTCATCGTTCCCTGACTTGCCGCAGGAACTTTCCGTGAGGCTTTCGACAAAGCCAGCAACAACGTATCAACGATGCGTTGCGACGTTTCGACATTTCCACCCGCCACCGGCGCAGGCGGACAGGCATTGACAATCGTCCCCATTGGCGCAATCACCTCAATCGGTTCCAATATCCCCCAACTCGCCGGTACATCTATCGGAATCAAACAGCGAAAAACATAATAAACGCCCGACACGGTTATCGCTTCAACCGCATTAATCGGGCCCCGAACCTGCGAGGCGCTTCCAGTGAAATCCACGGTTGCCCGCTCACCTTGAATGGTGATTTTAACCTTTATGCGAACCGGGTTATCGCCGTAGCCATCATCATCTAAAAAATCCTCCGCCTCATAAACGCCATCGGGCAATTCGCGAATCACCCGCCGCATCATCTCCGCCGTGTAATCCACCAACCGCGACGCAAAGAAATTCGCTTCCTTGAATCCATAACGTTCGACAATCTCCAATAGGCGGGTTTGCCCTGTGACGATAGCTCCGAGTTGCGCGGTTAAATCGCCTTCGCGTTCTTCCGGTATGCGGACATTGGCAGCAATCAAACGCATCACATCGTCGTTTATCTTTCCATCAATCATCAATCGCACCGGAGGAATCCGTAACCCCTCCTGATAAATTTCATCAGCGCGTCCCATCGAACCGGGCGTTGCGCCGCCGATGTCCGCGTGATGCGCGCGATTGGCAACATAGAAAAGCGGATGAAGAGGTGAAGAGGCGATGAGGTGACGTGGTGATTCAGGCTGCCTTTTGCCTTTTGCCTTTTGCCTTTTGCTTTCGGCAAACACCGCAGCAACCATTGTCACATCCGGGAGGTGCGTGCCGCCTGCATACGGGTCATTTAAGACAACGACATCACCGGGCGAAAATTTAATCGTTTCAAGCGCAGCTTTCACGGACATCGGCATCGACCCCAAATGCACGGGCATATGGTCGCCTTGCGCGATTAACACGCCATCTTGATTGAATACCGCGCAGGAATAGTCGCGGCGTTCTTTGATATTCGGTGAAAATGCCGAGCGCCTAAGCGAGATGCCCATCTCTTCGGCTACCGATGAATAGAGAGATTTAAATATTTCGAGTTTTACCGGGTCGCTTTTCATAGCGGCGTTAGTTTATCGTGAAATGAATCGGCTTTACAGCCCGGGCAATTCCCTCTTATGTTGACTGGCAATGAAAAATAATTATTCACCCAAGTTTGGAGTGCATACATCAATTGCCGGAGGTTTACCGAAAGCCGTTGAACGCGCTGTCGAAAAAGCTTGCGATTGCTTTCAAATTTTCGCGCACAACCCGCGCGGTTGGCAGGAGCGCCCGCTTTTAAAAGAAGAAATTCACGAATTCAAGAATGCGAGAGAAAAAGCCGGATTATCAGTTCTCGCCATCCATGCGGTCTATTTAATCAATCTCGCAGCCCAGGATGAAGTGAACCTTCGTCGTTCGCGTGAAGCCTTCAGGCAAGAGGTGTTGCGCGGCATTGCAATCGGCGCTGACTACCTTGTCGTTCATCCGGGCAGTTCAAAAACGGCTTCGACTGACGCGGGCATTCAAACCGCCATTAACTCGATTCGCGAAGCCACACGCAAAGTCAAAATGAACGGTCTCACTATTCTGATTGAAAACACCGCCGGGCAAGGCTCGTCCATCGGTTGCACATTCGAGCAGGTGGCGGATTTGGTTGCCGGTATGGTTGATGAAATCCCTGTCGGTGTTTGCCTGGATACGGCTCATACTTTTGCCGCTGGCTACGACATCGCCTGCGCCAAAGGGTTTCAACAGACGGTCACACAAATCAAAAACACTTTCGGATTTGACCGTTTAAAACTGCTTCACTGCAACGATTCCAAAGCCCCGCTCGGTTCGCGTGTGGACCGACATCAACACATTGGTCTTGGGCATATCGGACTCGAAGCCTTTCGTCGCATCACCCATCATCCCAAGTTTCGTCAACTGCCATTCATTTTAGAAACGCCCGTTGATCAAGTTCGTGGTGACGAAGAAAATCTCGCGGTGATGCGCGAACTCAGTCAGTCCGATTTTGAAAAACCCGTTGACTCTACATAGCCTTCAACCGTCAACCACTTTATATGAATATCTAATGAGAGCCGGTCTGAGAACAACTCTCATCCAAAAAATACCAGACCTACTGTTGATAAAACGCCGACATGAAGCGATAAAAATTCCACACATCAACCTTTGAAGACATTTCATAGGTCGCGTGCATGGAAAGTAGCGGCACTCCCATATCAATCACCTGCATATTCTGGTTGGACATGAAACTGCCAATCGTGCCGCCACCGCCGACGTCAACTTTCGGCGTCTGGGTTTGCCACGGAATCGCGTTTTTATCGAGAATCGCCCGAATTTTCGCGGTAAATTCCGAATTTGCATTGAAACCGCCGCGATAGAGTTTAATCGTCGCGCCAAAGCCGAGCCGCGCCGCATTCGACGCTTCGCTGGTGTTGGGAAAAATCGGATTGACCCCATCATTGGTATCGGCAGATACCACAAAGGCTTTGGTTAATGCCTTGCGCAAATCCAAATCACTATACATAGTCCCGCGCTCGGCGGCGATGAGTTGCGCATAGGTGTTATTTAAAAATTGTGAAGCTGCGCCGGAATTGTTACTTGAACCGACCTCTTCAAAATTCGACAGATAAGCCATTGCGGTAAATGGTGGCGTGCCTTTTAAATCCATCACCGCGCGCGCCGCGCAATACGAAGACAAGCGGTCGTCCTGTCCATAAGCGCCAATCAACCCTCTATCAATGCCTACATCCATCGGCTGTGTCGCAGGCACCAATGCCAGTTCGGCGCTGACGAAATCCTCTTCCTTAAAATTATAAGTGGTCATCAACTGGCGAAGCGTTTCGCCAAGCACTGAACTGCTAGCGCCCGGCATGCTCCCCACTACTGGATTCATCTCTTCGCCTGCAAATACATTGGTGTAAGTTCGATTGCGAAGTTCGGTATCGGAATGTGGCGCGCTGTCGGGTAAAACGAATACCGGGTCTTCGGGTTTAAGTCCGATGGATATTTCAATGGTTCGTCCGTCGGTTGTATCAATGCGTCCAACAAGCGCCAGCGGCAAATTCGCCCACTGATATTTTTTAATGCCGCCATAGGGCACGGTTTTAAATAACGCATAGGTGCCGCCCGCTGCCGAAATAATCGGTCGCCCTTTTAAATCAAGATGTGGGCTGTCGTGATGGGTGGCTACAACTCTTGAGCCATTACTGATGGGTTCGGTGCCGACAACCGCGAGAATCACCGCGCGGTCATGCGAATGAAAGATTAAACGGGCGCCGGGTTTGACCTGCGCTGCGTCGGTAAATTCCATGAACCCCGCGGCTTTAGCCTGACGCATCACATCTTTAGCGGAAGTATAAGCGGTGCGTGAAACCCGCAAATAATTTTTATACTTTTCGGCAAACTCAAAAACCTCTTTGCGCTGTGTTTCCGTGAGCAGCAGCCAGCCATTTTTTTTGCTTGCCCAGACGCTGCCATCCTGAGCAAATAAAATTTGCGCGGTAAATAAAAGCGATAAACCGAGAGCGAGTATCTGTGAGAATTTTCTTTTCATAGGTTTTCCTGACTGCGAATTCGCAATTAAAAAAGGGAGCGACAATGATGCTCCCTTTTCAAGTATTGCGTAAAGTCATTGGTGATTTGACTACTTTTGTTTCATCTGATTGGCTTGCCCGGCGTCCTGATTTTTTTCATTTACACTCGGATTCAGCGGCGGCGAAAATTTCACAGACACCGGACCGCCATAAAGCGTAATGATTTTTTTAATGGTTTCATCCTGCGCGTTGCGGAATGAATAAACCGAACCGCCGCGATTATAAATGACAAACAGCAGCGCGCCTTTTGACCGGGTGTACATCACACCTGCCAGCGCGCTCACGCCGCTCAACGTGCCGGTTTTGCCGACCACCGAACCGCGAAACTGCTCGTCAAAACGGCGTTGCAGGGTTCCGGCATCGATTCCCGCAACTGGTAAAATATCTTCAAAACCGAGGTTGTATTTGGCGAGATAAGTCGCCAGTTTCCGCATCATTTTGATGGTTCCGCGTGGCGAAATTTGATTCGAGCCTAAACCCGAGGCGCTGGCGATGTTCAAATCTTCGGCAGTGAATCCGACTTCCTGTTGCAAAATACGTTGCACGGCATCGGGTCCGCCAACCAGATTGCCAATCATCGTCGCCATCCAGTTATTCGAGAAATCATTCAACCCTTTGAGCACACGAATCAACGGCAGTGAAGTGTGAGTGGCGAGCAATTTCAAATTCGAGGTATTCACCGCCGGGTCAGTGATGGTATCGCCCATAATTGTCAACGCCGGTTGCTGCAAGGTTGTGGTGTTTTGACTATCAATCGGTCGCATGGAAAGAAAATGCGAGTATGCGGCTTTGGCAGTGGCATTCCACGCGGTGGGATTCCAGGCATTGCGAAGCGCCTTAGCGGAAGCATCACGATTTGCCGAAAAGTTGAAATAGAATTGTCCTAAAACGACCAGGTTGCCTTCGACGGTGTGAATGCCTGCGCGATTCAACTGGTCGGCAATAAGCATGGCATTTTCATAGAAGAATGCCGGGTCACTGCACCCGATGACATAGAGCGAGCCTTTCAGGGTGCCGGTCGTCGGGTCTAATCCGCCGTCGGTGTAAAGATTGGTGCGATATTGAAAATGCGGGCCGACTTTGGCGATAGCGGCAAGCGAGGTGGCGATTTTCGTAACCGATGCCGGATTAAACAAGCGGTCGGCATTGTGTTCGGCAAGCACTTCGCCATCCATCGTGGTGACGATAAACCCTTGATTGTCGGGCGAAAATCCCCGCGCCATCAAACTTGTCGCATACGCGCCAACCAGCGGATTGGCGTATGCTTCACCTTCGCCGTTTTGACCGGTGATGATTTGATTGGCACCATTGGTTTGGGTAAGCGAGGGTGAGGCTTTAGCCGCATCCGCATCGGCAATACCTGAAGTCGTTACCACAGGCGTCGCGCTTCCGGTTGAACCGGGCGGATTCAGTTGCGCCTCTTTCCAGGACTCGGCTAAAAAATTGTGAACGCCGGTTCCATGTCTTCCGATGGTGGTGGCGCTTGCGGGTTGGGAAACATATCGCGGTCGTTGAGCGACATAAACCCGTTTCCAAACCATTTTGCCATTACGTCCGCGAACTCTTACACGGGCGACGCGAACATTGCTTTTGCCGCCACGTGAACGCGCAACCGCTTTTCGACCACGACTTTTCGAGCCTTTAGCGGTTCGGCTACGACTCACACTCCCACGTTTGCTTTTTGATGACTGGGCAGATGATTTGCCTGATTTTCGACTTTTGGCTTCGGTGTGTGTGGGAAACGCCGTGGTGAGTGCAAGGCTGATGATGATGGCGATGAAGCAGGATATGCTTCGGGGAGTTCGATATTTCGACAGGATCATTATACTTCCTTATCCTCTCTTTTACTTTTTTAATACTGAAAGTAGGGGCAGTGGAAACTTGATGTACACGACACTTCAAGCCAATCAACCGCTTTAATATTTTTTCCTGACTTTCACGGAGATTACTTGTGCTCGAAAAAATTTTCTTGGGATTTCCAAATTACCATAAGATTCGATTATCGTCTATCCCACAATAATTTTGTAATAAATTTTTCTTTGATGCACCCACTTTTTGATGACTTATCACCCGAAAAAAGATCGCAGGATGCCGCCGATTGAAAATATTTTTCCCGGGTCAACGGTTTCATTAACCATTCCGGCAAGTCCTTCCTGTAAAAACCGGCTTTTATTTATTCTACGTGTCACAAAATCATTCAACCACGGTTTGGAAAACCAATCCTGTGCGATTTGATAGCCGAAAAATTTTGGTTTTAATTCTTGTTCAACACGTGCAGGAAATTTATCTAATGCAGCAAAATCCGATTGATTAAACGCCTCATTGACGATTTGTGCAGCAATCTCTCCGGTTTCCATGGCTTTGCCGATACCTTCACCGGTAAACGGGAAAGTGGAGCCGATACTCTCTCCAATGACCAGAATATTCCCTTTCCCTTTCGCTGAAGTTCCCGTCAACCCACACCTCAACATTGCGCCACGAAGCGGCGTTTGCGCCTCAACCTGTTCCATAATCTGGTGGGCGAGGGGAAAATTCTCGATGAATTGTTTAAACACCGCTCTTAAATTCGGTCGCTTGCCATTGGTTTGGTCATAGGTAATGCCGCAACCGATGTTAAATTCGCCGTTGCCAAGCGGAAAAATCCAGGCATAACCGGGCGCAATCGACCGGTCATAGGAAATCACCAGATGGTCTAAGGTAAATTTAGAGCGCACATAACTTCTTAACGCAACCGCGCTCGGATTGGCGCACCTCACCAATCCCAATTTTGCCGGCAATTCGACATTTGCCCCGGTTGCAATCAAAACGATTTTCGCGGAGATCGCCGTTTGGTAACCTTCGACCGCAAGCGCCAGCGATTGATCAGCAAGAACCGCAATATCCCTGACTTTGCATTTAATAAATCGCGCGCCGGAGGCTACAGCTTTTCTCATAATCAGTTCATCAAGGATGAAGCGTTTCAAAGTAATGAATTGCCCGATTACCTCGAAGCTGTAACGCGACGGACTATAAACCTTGCCAAGCGATGTTTGATAGCCGTGCGCCTGTATCTGGTCAAATAAATCGGCTCTTTTCAATGCCGCCAGTGAATCGGCAATCAACCCGTCACCGCAAATCTTGTCTCTGGGAAAATCTTCTTTATCGAGTAATAAAACCTGGCGTCCGTTTCGGGCAAGGTGGAGAGCCGCGATAGACCCGGCGGGACCTGCGCCAACAATTACAACATCCCATAATTTATTGACTACTTCATCGAAAAGGTGTGAAGAGATGGGGACTGCCAAACGCTCTGCGCTCAAAAGCTTTTCCTCTTTGGGTGAAAATGGTTTTTATCGCTGTCAACCGTCGTCGGTTATCGACGATTTTAACATGAAGACATTTGCTTCTAACAAGCCGACCAGTCAAAATCACTTTCACGGCAAGCCGGTTTGTACCCACTTTTCAATGCGGGTTTGAATTATTGACATCTCCGCTTGGTGGTCATAGAGGTTGATTGTCAAATTTTTTTGGTCACTCCCCAATCCCTTCCACACCATTATCAAAATGAACTGACTCGTTCAAACCAGAGTTTCCGCCCCTTATCGTTACCCCCGTTTGGCTAATTAACCGAAATTATTTTAGTAAATCTCCACAACGCAGGGGGAATAAGTGTCATGCAAGAATCCCAAAAGTTTCCCAAAACACGAACCAAGGATTTAGTTATTAAAGAGTTGGCTGATGAAATCCTGATTTATGATTTGCACTACCATAAAGCGTACTGCCTGAACAAAACATCCGCTTGGGTCTGGCAACGGTGTGATGGTTCCCGCACCATTGCCGAAATCATTCAAGAATTGGAAAAGGCAGGCAATCTGCCTTCAGCCCGTTATCTGGTGGAATTGGCGATTAAGCAACTACAGAACACGCACCTCTTTGAAAATTATCTCGACCTGCCCCACTCGATTAACCAGTTGTCCAGGAGAGCCGTCATTAAAAAAGTCGGCATCGGGTCTTTGGCATTGCTTCCTTTAATCACCTCGTTGATTATCCCGTCAGCCGTGGCGGCGGCTTCGGGTTGTACAGTTGTTACAGATGGTTGTGTTTGCGTATCCATAGCGCCAATAGGTTCCGAGTGTCTGGTTGCCACCCCTTGCGCCAATTCGCTTTGCAGATGCGTATCCAAAAGCTTGATAAGTCTTACCGGAGACTGTGTGCCATAACGGCGCGCGAACCGCTTGAGAAATAAAATCAGCGAAGCGGTTTTCCACCCTTCCTTTGAATCGGTCACCTGTAGCCACTTTGATTGCGAAGCAAAAAGTGATTGTGCTATGTTGCCACTTCCAGTTGAGTATTTATTTTTAAAATATTGTCAGGCAACACCAGTGGAATTACTCATTCATCGAATGAGCAAAATTTCCTTTGAGCATCTTCACAATGAAGCGGCACACACCAATTCTTATTTGCCTTCTGATGGCTTGCTTAACCGCCTGCTTCTCTCCCATTGCCTTCGGGCAGGGGAAAAATCCTGCCAGTGAATCCGAAACTGAAAAAATTATCGCTCAGGGGCGAGTTTATTGTCTGGATGAATCAGGGCAGCGTTTGAGCGAAAACCGGGACTGTAGCACGGGTTCGCATACTTATGAATTGGTATCAAAGGATAAAAAAGTTTTCAAGTTTGCAGCCGATGATTTATTGACCGCGATGTTTAAAGAATCGCGCGTGCGAAAACTCGATTTACAAATAACCGGTGAACCACGCGCCAACAATTTTCTGGAAATTACCAACATTCAAACCATTCGTGATGGCAAACTGATAGACATTTTTTATTATTGTGACGTTTGCAGTATTACGGCTTTGGGGCCTGGCGATTGCCCTTGCTGTTTTAATCCGCTCGAATACAGAGAGAAGCCAGCTCTCGAAAAGCCATAGAGCACAACCTTTTCAATCGGGTAAAAGTAAAAAGTAAATGGCAGATGAAAGTAACGGGGTGGATACTGAGCGATACCAAATTCCTAACCATCGTTTTTGCCTTTACCTTTTACCTTTTGCCTTCTCACCTAAACGTGGAGGCTATTGATGAGTGATGAAATAAACAAATCAGATAAAGAGAAAGCGGCGGTGTCGCGACGAACCTTTTTAAAAGCATCGGGCATTTCGCTTGGTGTGCCGCTGGTCGTCGGACATCGAATCGTTAAGGTCAACGGACAGGATGTAAAAATATTTGGCCCAGCCAAATCTGCGGTTTCGCTCACGGTCAACGGGCAAAAGCGCACAGTTGAAGTCGAACCTCGCGTCACCTTGCTTGAAGCTTTACGCAACGAACTGGACATCACCGGCGCAAAACGGGTTTGTGACCGCGCCACCTGTGGGGCGTGCACGGTAATGATGGACGGCAAACCGGTCTATTCCTGCACCGTGCTTGCCATCGAAGCGCAAGGCAAATCCATCACCACAGTTGAATCATTGATGCAGGGCGAGAAATTACATCCCATTCAACAAGCTTTCGTAGATAACGACGGGCAACAGTGCGGCTATTGCACGCCGGGATTCGTAATGGCTTGTAAAGCTTTTTTGGATAAAAATCCGAACCCGACGCCTGAGCAGGTGAAAAAAGGGCTGGGCGGCAATCTCTGCCGTTGCGGAACCTACATAGGAGTCCGCGCAGCCGTATTGCAGGCAGCGCAAATGCAGAAAGGAGGAAAGCGCAATGGCTGAATATAAATGGCCTGATGCCGAAAAACGCACATTAATCGGTAAACGCATTTCCCGCGTCGACGGCCCGCCGAAAGTTTCCGGCAGAGCCAAATACAATTCCGATGTCAACCGCCCGAATATGTTGTTCGGTAAAATTCTGCGTTCGCCGCACGCGCATGCGAAAATCGTCAGCATTGACACCTCTGCGGCTGAAAAGATGAAAGGCGTGGCGGCGGTGCAAATCATCAACAACGTGGGCTTTGAAATTCAATGGGCGGGTGAAAATATCGTGGCGGTTGCAGCAATCGATGAACCCACCGCCGAAGATGCCATCCGCGCCATCAAAATTCAGTATGAAATCCTGCCGCATTATGTTGTCGATAACGACCCGAATAATGCGGGTGACCGCGCCAGACCGACTGCGGCAACCACCAAGGGCGATCCCGATAAAGGGTTTGCCGAAGCCGAAGTCATTCACGAAGGCGAATATGGTTTGCCGGTCATCACCCATTGCTGTCTGGAACCGCATGGCTCGGTTGCCGAATGGGACGGCAATAACTTGACCTCTTTCATTTCAACTCAAGCAGTGAGCAATATTGCGGCGCAAATTGCGCCGCCGTTGCAAATTCCCGCAGGCAATGTGCGCGTTCAACAAGACCATATTGGCGGCGGCTTCGGCAGCAAATTTGGTCCCGATACCTGGGACGTGGCAGCCGCGAAACTGGCGAAAAAAGCCGGTAAACCGGTCAAAATATTTCTTGAACGTGATGCTGAATTAATGGTTGCCGGTGGGCGTCCTTCGCTTTATGCCAAAGTTAAAATCGGCGCGAAAAAAGACGGCACACTGACCGCATGGGAATCGGTATCTTGGGGCACAGGTGGCGTCGGCGGTTCAGGCAATCCCAATCCCTTGATGCCTTATATCGTCGATATTCCCAACCAACGCAAACAAAACATCGGCATCGTCAATAACATCGGGCCCCAGAGAGCCTGGCGCGCGCCGACCCATCCGCAGGTTTGTTATATGACCATGAGCGCGTTGGATGATCTGGCGGCAAAATTAAATATGGACCCGCTTGATCTCTTTTTGAAAAACAAAAATCTGCTCGGCACCCGCCAGAATGTTTATGCCGAGGAGTTGGTGATTGCCGCTGAAAAAATCGCCTGGAAAAAGAACTGGCATCCGCGCGGCGATAAAACTCCGGGTTATCTCAAACGCGGACTCGGACTTTCGATTCACACCTGGGGCGGGGGCGGTCACGCCAGCGATTGCGACATCGTGATTCAACCGGATGGCTCTGTCGAAGTCAAAATGGGCACCCAGGATTTAGGTGTCGGCACGCGCACGGCGCTTGCCATCGTTGCCGGGGATACTTTGGGTTTACCACTCGAAGCTATCAAAATCAGCATCGGCGATAACAAATATCCGGCGTCCGGAGGCTCTGGCGGCAGCACCACCATCGGCGGCGTCTCCGCTTCCACACGGCGTGGTTGTCTTGATGCGCTTGATCAAATTTTTGCCAAAGTCGCGCCAACCCTTGGCGCACAACCGGCTGACCTTGAAGCTGTCGGCGGCAAAATTCAAGTCAAAGGCAATCCCGCTAAAAGCCTGAGTTGGAAAGAAGCCTGTCAGAAGTTGGGCGCCGCGCCGCTCACGGTTCGCGGCAAAAATCCCGGACCCGGACAACTCACTTCGCAAGGCGTCGGCGGCGTACAGATGGCTGATGTGACGGTCGATATTGAAACCGGCATCGTCAAAATCAATAAAATCGTCGCCGTGCAAGATGTCGGTTTGGTAATCAACGCCAAGCTCGCTGAAAGTCAGGTAAACGGCGCAATCATTATGGGCGTTTGCTGGGCATTGTATGAAGAAAAGGTGATGGATGCGCGAACCGGAAAAGCCTTGAATCCGAATATGGAGTTTTACAAACTTGCAGGCATCGGTGACATCGGCGATTTTGAAGTCCATCTGATGACCGGCAAAGGTTACGATGAGCGCGGCGTGATAGGCATCGGTGAACCGCCTGCGGTTTCGCCCGGCGCAGCCATTGGCAATGCGGTGGCGAACGCCATAGGGGTGCGCGTTCCCAATCTGCCACTGACACCCGACCGCGTGCTTGCCGCGCTTGAGAAAGGAGGTCGCTCGTGAACGCATTTGAATACGCAAGTCCGACGACAAAAGAACAGGCAGTCAAATTATTAGGCAATTCGTGGGCTGACGCAGAAGTTCTCGCGGGTGGCACCGATTTGATTTCTTTAATGAAAGATTACGTCGTCACCCCGAAACGTCTGGTAAACATTAAAAACATCAAGGAACTTCGCGGCGTCAGTTGGTCTGCGAAAGCCGGACTGAGAATCGGCGCTATCGTGACCATTCAGGAATTATTGGATAGCCCGCAACTGCGCGAATACAAAGCCATCACTCAAGCGGGTGAAGGCATCGCCAGTCCGCAACTTCGGGCGATGGGAACCGTCGGTGGTGAGCTTTGTCAACGTCCGCGTTGCTGGTATTACCGCGCAGGATTCGGCATTTTGGCAAAGGATGAAAAAGGCGAACCGCTGGTTCCGAACGGCGACAATCGTTATCACGCGATTCTCGGTAACAATGGCGAAGCCTTGTTCGTCAATCCTTCGAGCCTGGCTCCGGCATTGATTGCGATGAATGCCAAAGTCAGAATTTTCGGCGCAAAAGGACAACGCGAAGTGGCGCTTGAAAATTTCTTTGTCACGCCGAAATCCGATGGCGACCGCGAGTATGATTTAAAGCCCGGTGAAATGGTCACGGACATCATCGTGCCGCCGATGGCTGGAGCCAAGAGCGCGACCTATGAAGTTCGTCAAAAAGATTCATTGGATTGGCCGCTTGCTACGGCTTCGGTGGTATTAACCATGACCGGCAACAAAGTTAAAGCGGCGCGCATTGTACTCGGTCACGTTGCGCCGACGCCTTATCGGTCAATGGATGCCGAAAAGGCGCTGGTTGGTCAGGCGATTACCGAAGAGAGCGCCGAAGCTGCCGGCAAAGCCGCCGTCGCACAAGCCAAAGCATTAAGTAAAAACGGCTATAAAATTCAACTGGCAAAAGTTGCTGTCAAGCGCGCTATCTTAGCGGCAGCGAAAGGAGGAATGCGATGAGAACCGAAGCCGAACGTTACGATACATCCCATCCGCATCTATGCCCGATGCTGCGTTGGAAAGCCATGTTTTATGATGCGCCGCGCGACCCGGAAATTCCCCACGGATTGAACGGGCATTTCTGGTGTCTGTTTACGCAGAGTTGTCTGGGACCGGACGGACAACTTGCCGAACCCGGCGAATGTAACTCCGCAGACCGTCCTTGTCATGGCACGGGCAAAATCTGATTAAAATTTCAACTGAATCTCTATCAAGGTTCGACAAACTAAAAAAGGGCGAGGCATCGCCCTTTTTTAGTTTTACGACCCAGTTGATTTGAATTTGCCCGCACACTGTAATAAATTCTGCATTGTGTAGGAGCAGGAACACGATCTTCAGTTTTTCATCTCTCGTATACCTCCCTTCCGTAGCCCCTACAACAATCCTCAAGGAGGCAAGAGCTGTGTCAATCAACGAAGACAAATTGCATGAATTATTGGGTAAAGGTGTGAATGATTTCGGCGCGACGATGGCAGCCGCGATGGTGGTCATCGGCGATGAGCTTGGGCTTTACAAAGCACTCGCTGAAGGCGGCGCACAAACATCTACGGAATTAGCCGAACGCACACAAACCGCCGAACGCTATGTTCGCGAATGGCTGGCATCACAGGCGGCAAGCGGTTATGTCAGTTACGATGCTGAGAACAAAAAATTCTATTTAACCGAAGAGCAGGCATTCATCTTTGCCAACGATAACAGCCCGGCTTTTTTGCCCGGCGCGTTTCAAGTTGCCTTAGCAGCAACTAAAGCCGCGCCAAAAATTGCTCAGGCGTTTCGTACCGGCGAAGGTTTCGGATGGCATGAACATCACGCCGATTTATTCCTGGGAACCGAGCGGTTTTTCCGCCCTGGTTATGCTGCCAATTTAATGAATGCGTGGATACCAACTTTGGATGGCGTGGAGATGAAATTGCGGGATGGCGCGAAGGTCGCGGATGTCGGTTGCGGTCACGGTTCGTCAACCATTCTCATGGCTCAAGCCTTTCCCAATTCAACGTTTTTGGGATTTGATTATCATCCGGCGTCCATTGAAAAAGCCAAGGAGCGCGCAACCGCCGCAGGAGTTGAAGACCGGGTGACTTTTAAAGTCGCCGCTGCGAAACAATATCCGGGAAATGATTATGACTTCGTCACTTTTTTTGATTGCCTTCACGATATGGGCGACCCCGTGGGAGCCGCCGCGCACGTGTTGCAATCCCTGAAAGCGGATGGCACCTGGATGATTGTTGAGCCATTCGCTAATGATGATGCTGCCGAAAACCTCAACCCTGTCGGGCGCGTTTTTTATTCGGCATCGACGTTGATTTGCACCCCTGCATCGCTGGCGCAGGAGGTTGGTCTGGCGCTGGGCGCACAAGCCGGTGAAGCCAAACTTCGTGATGTTGTCATGCAGGGCGGATTCCGCCAATTTCGCCGCGCCACAGAAACGCCATTCAATATAATTTTCGAGGCGAAACCATAAATTTATCAATGATGCGAGGCGCGAAAATTCAGAGTAAGTTTGCCAATCAATAAACCCTCAAGCGCAAGCCCCAGGCGTCAACCTTTCGCTTGACGCGCCCGCATCACAAAGATAAATTCAAAACTTAGAGTCAATCTAAATTTAATATCAATAGGAGCAGAAAAGATGCGTAGAATGTTCATCCTTGCTTCTCTGTGTTTGAGCGTGTTGGCGATGGCGTCAACAGGCAACGCGCAACAGATTTCCGGCGATTATGTCGAATCCCGCAACGCCGATGTGTATACGGGATATTGTGTCGCCAATGCTGAAATGAATCTCGTCGGCGATCAGGCAGTGATGGGCTGGCGAATCAATAACGGAAGTTGGAACGGCGTAAAGGTTGACGGATTGGGTGTGGTTGCGGTTATCAAAGCCGATGCCACAATTGGCGACCCTTACACCGGTAACATTCCCGCCGCTAAAGCGGTCGTCCTCGTTGATGAAAAAGCCACACCGGCGCAAGGCGCGGCTTTATTGAATTTCGCCAAAAATATGGGAGGGCAATTGTTAAATGATGTGGTGCGCGTGGTCGCCGCGCCGATTGATTTTGAAGTCAGCCAGGAGAACGGGCATTACAACAAAATCAAGATGACCGCCGGAACCATCGCCGGCATTGAAACCCGAATGCTCAATAGCAAAGACCACCTCTGCGGCAATGAAGAGACGTTTTACAAACCTCTCACGCAAACGACTCATGCGATGGCGGCGGTGGCGATGCTGGATATGTATGAAGGCAAAGATTTGAATGTGACCTGGAAATTGAGCGGCAAACGTAGCGCCTTCATCGGCAGTTTTGCAACCGAGCAAACGCTCACCTCCCCGCAGGCGATGGCGCATCATTGAGCCTGAATTCAAATTGATAAATTAAAGGGCGCAGATATTTTAATCCGCAAAGTTATACCGGGCTGAAATACCTGCGCTTGCTTTTCATTACTCAATCAATGAACGGGCAACACCTTTGATTTCAAATGACATCAAAGCACGGGCTTTTAAGTCAGCGAGTTAATCACCGATGCCCTTTGTTGATTTGACTAATTAAGTGAGCCGATATTCAAAATCCATCAACGCTTTCATCCCATTGATAAATACCGAGGAGATTTTAATGTTTCGCAGACTTGTATTATTGGCGCTGGTTTCCCTGCTTATTCCCTTCTCTACCTTTGCAAGCAGCGACAAAATCGAACCGACCGGCGCGTTTACCGATGCTGCCGCTTCGGATTCAGTGAAAAAATCGTTAGAAGAAAAAGGCTATAAAATCACTTTGGCGGATGGCACATCGCTTTGTGAAATCTGGTTCAGAAAAGCCATTCCGGTCGCCACTAAAAAAGATATATCGGGCGCGTTTTATACGGAAATCGTCGATTCCGCAGTAATCGCCGTCATTAATTTCCCGAAAAATTATTCCGATTTTCGCGGGCAGGATGTCAAAGCCGGAGCCTATACGTTGCGGTATGCGTTGCATCCGACCGATGGCAATCACATGGGCATCTCTCCCTACCGTGATTTTTTGTTACTCACCCCGGTTGCCGTTGATCAAAACGTTGACGCCACCTATGGGTTTACCGATTTAACCAAGATGAGCGCCAAATCATTAGGCGGCAATCACCCGGCAGCGATGAGTCTGTTATTAGCCGAAGGCGCAGAAGTCAATCCGAAATTATCAGAGAACGAGCAGGCGCATTTGATTTTAACTTTGAAGGTGAAAACTTCTGCGGGCAGCGATTTACCCATTGCTTTTGTGGTAAACGGAAAAGTCGAACACTGACATGATTTACAATCCGGACATGCAATATTCATATGAAGAGGAAAAAGCGCGCAGTGCTTCAAATGCCCTGCGCGCTTTCGTAAATCATCTGCCTGTCCTGCCGCCGTTTGAAATTGTCGAAGAACTTGAACGCCTCGGTTATAAAGGTCAACTCGAACAACGCCGCGCCATCGCGCTTATGGCTTACCGGCATATTCGACGATTAAAAAGTTTGTATGTCAATGATGAAGACCCGCGCGCCTTGCCGCCAAAACAGAACCTCTTGATGGTTGGACCCACCGGATGCGGCAAAACCTTTATGGTTGAATTGCTGTTTCAACACATATTCAAACTGCCGACCGTTGTCGTTGACATCACCAGTTTTACCGAAAGCGGATATATCGGCGACGATGTGCGCACCATTCTCACGCGCCTGATTGAATCGGCTGGCAGCGAACCCTATCTTGCAGCCATCGGGGTTGTCTGTCTTGATGAATTCGATAAAATCGCCGCCTCAAGCAGCAATGCGCGTTTTGCCGGTCAGGGCACAACCAAAGACGTCTCGGGTTACGGCGTACAACGCGAGTTGCTTGCCATGCTTGAAGGCAAAGATTTAATGATCCCGATGGATTATGGGTTTTCGGAATTCGGGCAACGCGCCAAAATTTCCACCCGCAATATTCCGTTCATCGCCTGCGGGGCGTTTTCAGGATTTGATGAACTGCAAAAACAACGCGGAGGTATCGGATTCAATCACCAGGACGCATTGCAAACTGAATTCACCGTTGATGAAGTCGCGGTCTTTCAAAAATTCGGTTTCCTGCCGGAACTCATCGGCAGATTTGCGCGCATTCTCACCTTTCCGGCGCTATCGGAAGACACCTTAAAACACATTCTGCGCGACAATATCATTCCGCAGTTTCAAAATGAATTTACCGGCGAACAATTGCATCTCGAAATCAGTGATGCGGCATTGAATTTTTTAGTTAAACGCAGCAAAAAACGCGGCACCGGGGCGCGCGGTCTGCACACCGAATTAGTCAAAGCTGTCGAACAGGCGGCTTTTGAAACCTTTGGGCGTGAAAAGCATTTAACCATTACCATCACTTGCTCAAATGCCGGTTTAGAGAGCAAAATTCAGCGGTCAGGTTAATTCAGTGGAATAGCGTTGCTGCAAAATTTCTCGCAGCAATTCTCAACCGAACAATCCAGCCAATTTTATTTTGTCGCATCGATTCGGCGCAGGGCGTTTTGAAAACCTTTAATTGTTCGATGCGATAATCTCGGAGGCTCCCTATGAAGAAGATTGCATTTTCGTTCTTGATTTTACTACTGATAACCCTCGCGGCATTCGCTGGCACGAAAACGATGACCATCGAAGACAGCCTGGCTATTAAGAACATCGGCGCACCGCAATTCTCACCCGATGGCAAATGGCTCACTTATACCATCTCAGCCTGGGACAAAGAAAACAACCGTCGCGTCTCGCATATCTATCTGGTCTCTTCAAGCGGCGGGCGTTCCATCAAACTGACCAACGGGGAAAAGGGTGAAGGCGGCGCGCAATGGTCGCCCGACGGCACACGCATCGCTTTTACCGCTGACCGCGACAAAGGCAATCAAATTTGGATTATCAACGTGATGGGCGGGGAAGCTGAAAAACTCACGTCGGAAGAAAACGGCGTCGGCGGGTTTCGCTGGTCGCCCGATGGCAAACGCATCTCGTTTATCACCCGCGATACCCCGAAAGACAAAGCCGAACGTGAAAAACGCAAGAAAGATAAATTCGATACCATCGTGGTTGAAAAAGAGTTCACCTATTCGCACCTGTGGACGATCAATGTCGACACGAAAGAGAAAAAACGCATCACTGAAGGCGCATTCAGCATTGACTCGGCGCAATGGTCGCCTGACGGCAAATGGATTGCCCTGGTGCGCTCAACCAACGGCGCACCCGAAAATCCTTATTCGGAATTAAGCCCTGACCGCAATAGCAATATCTATCTGGTTTCAAGCGAGGGAGGAACGCCCAGACAAATTACCACCAATCCCGGACCCGATAACAACCCGCAATTTTCGCCTGATGGAAAGTGGCTGGCTTACACCGGAAACCCCGAGGCAACCTCGTGGGCGGCGAAAAATGATATTTACCTCATCAGCGTCGAAGGCGGCGAACCGCGCAATTTAACCAAGGATTTCTTTGAATCCGCAGGTTTCGGTATGAGTTGGTCGGCTGACGGCAAAGCCATCTATTTTTCGAGCGGTATTGGAATGTATTCGCACATTTTCAGCGTTGCGGTCGGCGGCGGCGCGGCTACGCAAATCACCAAAGGCAATCGCAACTATGGACAATTCGATGTCTCACCCGATGGAAAAACCGTTGCCTGTACGATTAACGACAGTCGCACTTCAGATGATATTTATTTGCTGTCTATCAGTGGCGAGCAAGCGAAACAAATTACCGATGTCAATCCGCAACTCAAAAATTTTCAAATCGCCGACACCGAAGTCATCAAGTGGAAAGGTCCCGATAATTTCGACATCGAAGGCGTATTGGTTAAGCCGCTCGGCTACACACAGGGCAATCGTTACCCGTTGGTTTTGCAAATTCACGGCGGACCTTATGGCAGATTCAGTGACAGTTTTAATAGTCGCGCGCAAATTTTTGCGGCGAATGGTTACGCCGTATTGATGCCCAATCCCAGAGGGTCAACCGGTTACGGATTGCAATTCACCCGCGCGAACCTCGGCGATTGGGGCGGCAAAGATTTTCAAGACATTATGCTCGGCGTTGACACAGTGATTGCCAAAGGCATCGCTGACTCGAATAAATGTGTGGTGATGGGTGGCAGTTATGGCGGGTTTATGACTTTCTGGACAATCACTCAAACCGACCGTTTCAAAGCGGCAATCGGACACGCTGGCATCAGCGATTGGTACAGTTTTCATGGACAAAGCGATATTCCCGGCTTGATGGAATACGGCTTTGTCGGCTTCCCCTGGAATGCGACGAATAATTATCGCAAGTTCTCGCCGATGACTTATGTTGATAAAGTGAAAACCCCGATTATGATTACCCACGGCGAACAAGATCGGCGCGTGGCGATTGCTCAGGCGGAAGAATATTATCGAGCATTACAACGTCGCGGGGTTGATGTGGTATTTCTGCGCTATCCGCGAGAAGGTCACGGCATTCAGGAACCCAATCACCAGATCGATCTGGTCAATCGTCAACTTGAATGGTTCGATTCGCACCTTGGCATCAAACGCGAAAAAGCCGTAGAAGAGAAAGCCATGCCAGCATCGGAAGCGAAAAAGTAAAATCAATTTTCAAGATATGAGATTGTCAAAGTTTCTCAAATTAATCATCGCCGTATCATTTGTCTTTGTATTCATGGCAAAGGCAAATGATACGGCGTCAAATAATCAATTCGAGTTTAAATTGCCTTTGGGAATTTCAATCGACATCTGGAATTATTACGTGCCCAAAGACAATCCCTTAACCCAGGCAAAAGTTGAACTCGGCAAAAGGCTTTTCTTTGATAAACAACTCTCTGTTGATGGCACAGTGAGTTGCGCCACCTGCCACGACCCCGAACGCGCTTTCACAGATGGCAAACGGGTTTCCGAAGGCATTCAAGGCAGACGCGGAACCCGCAATGCGCCAACCATTTTAAACGCCATGTTCAATTCCGGTCAGTTCTGGGATGGGCGCGCGGCGACGCTCGAAGAACAGGCAATCTTACCGCTGACGAATCTCGATGAAATGGGCAATGCGTCATTTGCTGAGGTTGTTGAACGTTTAAAAAAAATTCCTGAATACAAAGAAAAATTTCACATGGTTTTTCATTCCGCAATCACCATTGAAGCGGTCGGTAAAGCCATCGCCGCTTATGAACGGACATTGGTTTCTGCCGATTCGCCGTTTGATCGTTTTCAAACAGGTGATTTCAGTGCCATGACCGATGCACAGAAACGCGGGTTGCTACTCTTTCGCGCCAAAGCCCGTTGCAATGTCTGTCATCGGATCAGCGATTCGTATCCGTTTTTCAGTGACCAGAACTTTCGCAACACAGGAGTTGCGGCAAACCATCCGCAGTTTGAGCGAATCACACGTCTGGCGATGGAAATTCTCAACCGAAAAAATCCGTTCGCGGATTTGCCCTCGCTCAATCAACAAGCAGGCAGTTCCGAACTCGGAAGATTTTCTTCTACCGGCAATGCGCTCGACATTGGCACTTTTCGCACCCCTTCGCTTCGCAACATCGAACTCACCGCGCCTTATTTTCACGATGGCAGCGCAAGCACCCTCGAAGATGTCGTTCGTTATTATATGAAAGGCGGCAACGACAATTCGCTGCGGGATTGGGAATTGCAGGCACTGGATTTAAGCGATGACGAGGTCGGGGATTTAATCGCTTTTTTAAAAGCATTGACAAGCACGGACATTAAGGCATCATTATCAGCAGTCAATCAAACTAAAATTCATTGAGGAAGTAATGGAGTTATTAAAATCACACAAATGGTTATTCGGATGGAGCGCCTTTCTAATTATTCTGGCGCTCGTGGTCAAAAACATCCCGATGAGTAAAAGCGTCACCCAACTGGTTGCGGTTATCGAATTGTTATTGGCGATTGCAACCGGAATCGCTTTCGGGTGGATGACCATGAAAAGAAATGAATAACCGAAACGCCTGATTTAAACGTCGAATATGTAATCAACGCCCTCGTTGTTTTCAAAATACGCCTGATAAACTTCTTTTGCGAAATCAATCTGGGACTGGTCAACCATCACCCGCAATTCCCCGCCGAAAGCCAATTGCGGCAAAACCGAAATGGCATTTCCGCCCTGCACCATCACCCGAATCCCGTGTTGTTCAAGCGTATCTTTCACCAGCATGGCAATCGGATGAAGTTTCGGACGGCACAGTTCGACAAACTGAATCGGTTTTGCGGGTTGTTGCGGTGGCATCTCCGTTGAGATGTCAGGGAGATTTTCAGGAATGAGGTTGCAACCGCAGGACGGACAGGCAAGGGTCTGAAATTGAAATTCTCCTGCACAGATGGGACATAGCATCAACATAAAATCATCCTTCGATTAACGTCCCCTCGCGGAACCATATTCAATCAAATCATCAATATTGACCTTGAGTTGTTTAGCCAATTTCATTAAATCCTCAAGGGCAGTTTTTTGATTGGGGCTTATCTCACCATAAACTCCGGCGACCAATAATTCTGCAATCCCCAGAGTGGCTTGAGCCGTATGAGACATTTCAGAACCTGAAGACACGATAAATTCATTCTTCATGCGATTGATGGCTACCTGCTGTTGATAGACCTCCTGCATTTTGACTTCTTCTTGTTTAATGCGTTGTCGTTCTTTGACGATTTCGGCTTCGAGGCGGCGGATTTCTTCACCGGGGGTTTTCCCGCTTGCCGCCAGCGAGTTTAATTTTTCGATACGCAACCGCGCCTGCATCTCTGCGGATTTGGCTTCCGCCAGATTTTTCTCGACAACCGCCAACTCTTCCTTCAACTGAACCAGACGCAAATTCAGGTTCGCAGTAGTTTCAGCCTCTTCCGCCGCCGGATTGATTAACACCAGAAAACCATTGATTTGATTGTCATCATTTCGCAATGGCGAAATATTGACATTGACCTGAGCTTTTCCATGGTTATTGAATGCCCTTGCCTGCGACACCGAGGGGTTATTCGCAGCGACTTTTAAAACCGCATCGAACTGGGTCTTTTCTTTGCAGGCAATCACCCGATTCCAGAAATAATCATCCGTCATGGTTAGGGAATCGGTTAAAGTTGCCGGATTGCCAAGATCATCAGGCATCAATCCCAGATGGGTTTGCGCTGTTGCATTAAAAAAGGCAATTCGCCCATCTTTATCCAACCCGATGATGGATTCGGATAAGGCATTCAAAATGGTTTGGGCGCTTTTATCCAAATCGCCGGTTTGGTAAGCGGCAACAGCAGGCACCTGAACCTGGGTTTCCAGACTGGCAAGCGAAAGCGCCAATTGCCGACCGACACGTTCTGAAAAATCGATTTCACTTTGTCGCCATTCCCGATTGGTGGCGCATTGATGAAGCAAAATCAAGGCACGCACCCGACCATTGATTTTTACCGGAATCGCCAACTCGGATTGCACATCGAGACTGTGGGCGATTTGTTCGCCCAGAAGCGAACGCGCCGCCGAATCGGCAATGTTATGGCGAAGGTTTTTACCAACCGCTGCAATAATTTGTTGCACCCCGGCATCATTAAACGAAAACCCGAGTCCCGGTCGGGCATCTTCGGCTTTAAATTCATGTTTAATCACCACAGGAGTTTTCGCTAAATCAACCACCAAAGCCCTTGATACATTCAAGGCATGACCGAGGACTTCGACAACCGCATTCATTAACTCATCCGGTGAGCGTAAAAGTTGCAAAGCCTCCGATAGTCCTAAATAAGCATTCTCTACCTGAAAGCGATTGTTGCGATTGGATTTTTTTTGAATGAACTCACTGACGGTTTGGGCGATTTTTTCAAGGTTGTCGGCGTCGCGTTCTTCCCACCATTTCGGTTTGTTGGTGTGAACTTCCAAAACCCCTAGGGCAGTGCCGTTGCTCATTAAGGGCACCCCTAAATAGGAAACGATGCCGCTTTCGCGAGCCTCACGCGGAAACAGACAACGCGGGTCGGCGGGCGCATCTTCTAAAGCCAGTGGCGCTTTTGTATCAAAAACCGTTCCGGTTAAACCCTGTCCCTGAGGTTGCGGTAAAAATTCAGATGAACGCAACCCATAAGCCGCTTCCAATTTTAATACCTGGCTGCCCGCATCCGGCATCCACAGCGCGGCGCTATCTGCGCCAATGATGGCAGTGATGTCTTTCAGAATTTCCGGGTAAGGGTTCTCTTCGTCTATGGATTTTAATAACGTTTTATAAAATGAATCCCCGTTGGGCAGTGATGAACCGGAAGCAGAAGAGCCTTTGGCTTGCGCCATTTCAAGCGCGATGGCAAGTTTGGTAGTTAAATCATTAATCGGTTGTTTATATTTCGCCAGCACATCATTGGGCGGCGTGGTAAGCGGATTGCCTACCATGATACCGCTCCAACCGTATGCCCCTCGCCACGGAATAATCGTTATGGCTTCGCCCTCACCAAAGGCTTTATCCGGGGCGAGAACATTGATATTGGAAATTTGCGGCCAGGTAAAATTCAGAGCCGATTGTGCAGAGACTTCCGCTGGAAGGTTCGCCGCCTGCGCCAGTTCATTGGTAACCAACCCGGTTGAATCTTTCGGTAAAATATTTTGGAATACCGCTTGATTATCCCGCCCGGCATAAATTTTAAAAAGTTGTATGGAAAGATGTTCACGAAATAGGCGAGCAATTTGACTGGCAACCTCTTCCCCTGAATCCGTGTAGGAAACCCAATTGGCATCGCTGGCAAAATGATTTTCGCGTTCAAGCGCCGCCAGTTCTTCACGAATTTGCTTTTCGCTTTTTTTGCCTCCCGACCGCGACCGCCTGAAAATCAATATCGCCACCAATAACACAATTAAAGCAAGTCCGGCTCCCGCCAAAACCAAGGGATTATTCAAAAGAGTGTTCATCTTGCCCCCAAGATTTCCCGCAGATTGGTTTTCAATCTGCCTGTTAGTCATAATTTCCCTTTTTATCAGGGCTTTGTATGATTGCGTTTTTCGATAACCATGCGCGTCACCACAACCGGGTCAACTGGTCTTTCGGTTTTCGGCAGCACCGGCGCGCGGGCAATGGTATCGACAACATTCATGCCTTCGATGACTTTGCCGAATGCCGAATATTGCCCGTCCCAATTGGGCATCTCGGTCACACAAATAAAAAACTGACTGGTGGCGCTGTTGATGTCATTGCCGCGTCTTGCCATCGAAATCGTTCCGCGCACATGTTTAATATTTTGCGAAAACTCTGCCGGAACGGTTTTTTGATTCGGTTGACCGGTTCCCCAGGTTGCAGGGTCGCCGTTTATCGAATTGGGATCGCCGCCTTGAATCGCCGCCACTTTGTCGGTGGCGCGGGCAAGGCGATGAAATTTCGTGCCGTTATAAAAGCCTTCGCGAATCAAATTTTTAAAATTGGCAACGGTTTTCGGCGTTTCTTTAGGAAAAAGTTCAACAACGATTTTCCCGTAATTGGTTTCAATCACCGCGACTTCGTCTTCAGACCCCGCATCCGTCCCGCATGAAATCACAAAAACCGTTAAAAACAATAATGAAATTGCCGTTAAACGAAATCTTATGTTCTTCAAATTTCCTCTCACCCAGATGTCAAAGTTTTTTTCTCAGGAATTACCCGTCTTTTCATCCATCGTCCAAA
This sequence comes from Acidobacteriota bacterium, assembly GCA_040754075.1. Taxonomy (NCBI): domain Bacteria; kingdom Pseudomonadati; phylum Acidobacteriota; species Acidobacteriota bacterium. Next base: position 98,481 of record JBFMDH010000012.1, on the reverse strand, counting down.
GCTGTTGACGAAATCAAAACCGGATGCAATCGGGTTATCAAATCTAGCTGTCGAGAATCTCTTTCAATAATTTGTTGACGATTTGCGGATTGGCTTTGCCACCACTCGCTTTCAAAGTCTGCCCGACAAAAAATCCGTAAAGGTTGGTTTTTCCGGCGCGATATTGTTCAAGCTGTTTGGGATTATCACGAACAACCTGCTCAACCATCGCGCGAATCGTGGCTTCATCAGAAATCTGCCCGCCACCTAAAGCGTCAACCACTGCTTTAGCCGGCTTGCCGGTTTTGTACATTTCAACCAGCACATCTTTAGCCATCTTGCCGCTGATGGTGCCGTCGTCAATCAATTGAATCATTTCGGCAAGCGCGCTCGCCGTCACCGGGCTATCCTGGATTTCGCAATTCGCGTTTTTCAACTCGCGCACCAGTTCATTCAATAACCAGTTGGCTGCGGCTTTGGCATTGCCGCATTCACTGACCACCGCTTCATAATAATCAGCCATCGCCCGCGTGTCGGTCAGAAGCGCCGCATCCTCGAACGATAAGGCATAAGTTTCAATAAACCTGCGCCTGCGAGTTTCAGGCAACTCCGGCATCGCCGCTTGCTGTTCGTCGATAAATTCCCGGCTTACCCGCAGCGGCGGTAAATCGGGTTCAGGAAAATAACGATAATCGTGCGCCTCTTCTTTCGAGCGCATGGAAAAGGTTTTCGATTCCTTCTCATTCCAAAGCCGGGTTTCCTGAACAATCACGCCGCCCGCTTCGATGACGGCGATTTGCCGGTCAATCTCGTATTCAATAGCTTTTTGCAAAAAGCGAAATGAGTTTAAGTTTTTCAGTTCAACCTTGGTGCCTAATTTTTCTGCGCCTTTCAAACGCACAGAGACATTGGCATCACAACGCAGATTGCCTTCTTCCAGATTGCCATCGCAAACGCCGATGTATTGCAGGGTGCGGCGCAAAAACTGTACATAGTCGTAAGCTTCCCAGGACGAGCGAAAATCCGGTTCGGAAACGATTTCGGCAAGCGGGGTTCCGCTGCGATTCAAATCAACATAAGATTTGATATGGGTTTCGCGCAGTCCATCGTGAATGGATTTCCCTGCATCCTCTTCGAGGTGCAATCGCGTGATGTGAAATTTTTTCAGGTGCCATTTGACGGGCTTGCCGCTTTCGTCACGGTCGGCTGAAGGAATTTCAACCCAGCCGTGCTCGGAAAACGGGCGGTCATATTGCGAGATTTGATAGCCTTTCGGCAGGTCTGGATAGAAATAATTCTTCCGCGAAAAAATCGATTCCTGATTAATATGCAGATTCAAAGCCAATGCCGCGCGCGTCGCCATGGTTAATGCCTGGCGATTCATTACCGGCAACGCGCCGGGGAGTCCCAAACAGACCGGACAGGTATTGGCATTCGGTTCATCGCCAAATCGGGTTGCACAGCCGCAGAATATTTTCGATTCGGTCTTGAGCTGGGCATGAATTTCAAGACCGATAACCGATTCGTATTTCTCTCTCATAATTTTCTCTGTTTTTGGTAAGGTGCAAGTATAGCCTTTGATAATAGTGACTGACAAACTTTGAAAGCTGATTGGAAATCAAGAAATCTAAAGATGCGGGTTTGAATTCACTGTAGCCCTGATTTTTCGTGGAATAACTTGCCGGAAATGCCAATTGAACATTACAAGTACAATGCGGTTTAATCATTTATCCATGCACAGCGATTTGCTCATCCGTGCAACATCAGTTGCGCGGTTTGCCGGCAAGCTGTTGGGCAATATCAAAAGTATTAAATTGGAGGCGATATGAATAAACGGATGGCTGCCGGATGGTTCGTGGCTTTGTGCCTGGTATTAGCGGGTCTATTGCTTGGGCAAATCATCACGCCAATCATTGGCGGTATTATTTTCGCGTTTGCTCTGGTTTTGTTGGGGGTGGCGTCCAGGGGATTCTCCAAAACCAACGACTCTTAGCAACTTCCGTTTGTAAACCAACGTGACAGAACGGACGAGTGGAACGTGGATAATCTCTATAATGGTTTGCGATTGAGTTTACTCAGCCTCTGTTGAGAGAGCGGTCAAAGACTGCTTGTCCAACCTCAGTAAATCCTATTGCAAACCGCAATAGGTTCTCTATAAAGAATACGGAAAGCAATATGCGGATTCAGTTCAAAGAAAAATTTCACCTGACCGGCGAAGAAATATTTCAATATTTCACTACGCCAAAAGCCTGGACATTGCTGTATGGTTTACCCGGAAATGTCAAAGAATATGGCAATGGCTGGTACGCTATTCCTTTAAAAAATTTCCCCTTTCCTCTGGTAGCGCGCAACCTTATTTGCATACCCAACGAGTATGTGAAATGGGAATTCAAAGGTTTTTGGAAAGGTGAAGGCGAAATTCGATTTTTTGATAATCAAGATGGTGTGACCGTCGAAGGCTACGAAAAAATATCCGTCAGATGGTTGTTTTGCTTATCGCCGTTTTTTGAAAAACGATTTTTAGAGCGACAATTTATTCATATCTGGGAATTGGGCTGGCAGCGGTTAAGAAAAAAATCGCAGAGGCATTCCGACGCTTGAAAGAACCCGCCATCACTTGCTGAAAAGTTTTTTCAAATAATCGGCTTTAACGGCTCAACTATTTGAGCAGCTAAAAATCCGCGTGCTATCGTTGCATCATTGAGTTAATCGAGGGTAATGAATTGAGCATGAGAGAACAAGCACGCGAGGCTTTGCAAACTTTTTTCGGGTTTGCCGATTTCCGCGAAGGGCAAGGCGAGGTCGTTGAATCGATTCTTTCAGGCGAAAATGCCGTGGTCATTATGCCTACGGGTGGCGGCAAATCGCTCTGTTACCAGTTGCCTGCCCTGATGCTCGACGGCATCACACTGGTGGTCTCTCCGCTCATCGCTTTAATGAAAGACCAGGTTGACAGCCTGAAAACCCTCAATATCCCAACCACCTTTATCAACAGTTCATTAAGTTACAGTGAAACCAAAAAACGATTGAGCGAAATCCGGCGCGGCGTTTACAAACTGGTTTACATCGCTCCCGAACGGTTTCGCAGCGAAGCCTTTACCGATGCGATGAGCGAAGTTCAGGTTAAACTGCTGGCGATTGATGAAGCGCATTGCATATCCCACTGGGGACATGACTTTCGCCCCGATTATCTGCGCCTCAAAAAAGCCGCTGAATTATTAGGCAATCCGCAAATCGTGGCGCTCACGGCAACCGCTACGCAAAAAGTGCGCGACGATATTATCGCCCAACTCGGATTAACCAATCCCAGCATCTTTGTCGCCGGGTTTGACCGCCCGAACCTGCACCTGCAAGTGAGACACCCGCAAACCGAAAAAGAAAAAATTCTGGCGATTAAACAGATTCTCAAACATTCCGGCGGCTCAGGCATCATTTACACCGCAACCCGCAAAGCCGTCGAAACCGTCGCCGCGAAATTGAAAATGGCAGACCTCAGCGTCGAAGCCTATCACGCAGGGATGACCGACATTGAACGTTCGCGGGCGCAGGAAAAATTCATGAGCGGCGAATGTCAAGCCATCGTCGCCACCAATGCTTTCGGCATGGGAATCGATAAATCGGACATTCGTTTCGTCATTCATTTTCAGGTGCCCGGTTCCATCGAAGCCTATTATCAGGAAATCGGACGCGCAGGTCGCGATGGTCTCGATGCTGACTGTGTTTTGCTTTTCAATTACGCAGACACCCGCACGCATCAATTTTTTATTGAAGGCAGTCATCCGAATCCCGAACTCATCAATGATGTCTATGATGAAATTTATTCTTTCGGTTTGGAATATGTCGAACTGTCAGCAAAAGAGCTTGCCAACCGGTTAAAAACCCGAAATGAGATGGCGATTTATTCGGCGCTGGTCATCCTCGAAAAAGCCGGGCACATCGAACGCGGTCGCCCGTCAAATACGGCGCTTCTGGCGATGCTCAGGAAACCGATTGATGAAGCCTTGAGTATGGTCGGGGATGATTCAAATGAAGGCGGGTTTCTTCGCGATTTGATTTTTTCACGCAACGTCAGTGACCGTGAACAGACGGAATTTGATTTAACCACGGTTTGCAATGCGCTTGGTTTAAGCGAAAATGAAGCGCGTCGCAGTTTGTCGAGTTTATCGGCTCTGGAAATTCTCGAATACCGCAACGCTTTTCAAGGTCGCGGCATTCATCTGCTGGATGGCGAACGCCAGAATGTTTTGCGCATCGATACCAAAGAGCTTGCCGCAAGGCTCGCGGCGGAAAATTGGAAACTCCGCAAGATGCTCGATTATTGTTATTACAAAAAATGTCTGCGCGGATTTATTTTGAATTATTTCGGCGAGCGTAAGTATGTAAACAACTGCGGAACCTGTTCAAATTGCCGCCCAAGCGATTATAAAATCCCCAAAGCCGGAACCCTGACACTCAATCATCAAGCTGGCGATGCGGTTTCTCCATCGGCAATAAAATCTCAGCCGTTTTTGAAATCCCAATTGCCATCGCCGCAAACAAAACCGGCGATGCCTGCGACTCACGAAGAAAAAGCTTTGATTGATAACGCGCCAACCGGCGCTGAATTGCGCGCTAAACTTCGCGCCCTGTCGGAAAAATCCAAACCGATGGAAGAAATTCCCCTTTCAAAAAAGAAAGATTCAACACGCCAACTTACGGAAGCCGAAATCATCGTGGTGAAAAAAATTTTGAGTTGCGTAGCCCGTATGCGCGGGCGATTTGGTAAAGGCGCAGTTGCCGCCGTGTTGAAAGGTTCAAAATCCAAACAGGTGGTCGAAAATAATCTCCATCAACTTTCGACCTATGGGTTGCTCAGGGAATTATCTCAGGAAGAGATCACCGAATATATCAAAGCCTTGATCGAGTCCGATTGTATTATGGTCGGGCAAAAGGCTTACCCGACTGTAAGCCTTACTGAAATCGGGCGCGAAGTGATGCTTGGACAAAGAGAAATTCGTTTGAACATTCCCGAATAAACTTCAATTCCCTTCCCGGCGAATCTGCATAACTTTGAAGCCGTTATTTTCAAAAACCACATTGGAATGAATCGCGGATGCTTTTGGCAAAACCGCATAGGTCACCTGATATTTTTCAACCAGGGCGTTGAATTTCACTTCGTCGAGTCCCGCATAGGCTCTGTTTAACAGCGAATTGTTGGCAAATCCTTTGCCTTTCGGTAACTCCCCGCCGGCAATGTCGGTCAGTCGTTCATACCACTCGGATAAAAATTGTGGCCCATCGGGGTTGATTTTAAATTCACCGATGTTTGAGCGATTGGTGAGATAGGTGAAGCCTTCGACGGCAGGTGGCGTGACGAATAGCGCATCAGTTGGGGTGTTTTCTCGTACCCAGTTACAAACCGCCAGCCACTCGCTTTTTTGTTCGGCAAGTCTTCTAATGCCGAAGGAATAAGCTACGCCTTGTCTGGTTGATGGAATGGCGTAAAGCGTCAGCGCCACCAGAATAATGGCAAGGTTAGCGATTATCATTGGTTTTTTTGATTGCCTTTGAAAGTAATCATTCAGGAAATAAAGCAGTGTAAACGCGCTAAAAACCGGAATAAACACACTGATTCGCACCCCCTGAGTTTTCATAACCCAACCCAAATTGAGCAGGTAATAATCCAGAAAATGCAAAATTGAAATCGCCATAATCATCATGCTGCTGATGGTAATAAAAAAAAGCGGTTGTCGTTCACCATCTTTTTGCTTGCGTAAAAACCAGTAAATCAACAGCGTCAACAGGAAATGAATTCCCACCCAGATGGCGGCTTTGGTTGATGCGAGTTCAAAATGGTGCGGTTGTCGAAAATCAATATCGGCGCGATTGAAGGGTAAATTAACCAGACCGCGACTGAACATCTGCAAGACATCCGGGAATACCAATACCGCAGGAATTAAAAACAGCAATCCACACCAGAACCAGTCTTTGATAGATAAACTTTTCACCTGTGACAAAAAAATTGTCATTAAAATCAACAGCCAGGCAATGCCGATTTGCAAATGAAATAGAATCGTAAGCCCGGCAAAAAACGCCGCCCACCGCAATCGCTTTTGAATGACCAACGCCAGACTGAATAGGACAAACGCATGAGCAAAAGTCGGCGGATTGATTTCGCGATTGCCGACAAAGGTATTGGTTTCAAGTCCGCGCCCGACCCACGCGAGGTTGGTGGCAATCAGCGAAATTAAAGCGAAAAACGACCATCGGGGAAAATTTAATACGCGGCACAGGTAATAGATTGATGCGGCAAGCAGCGTGAAGCCCATCACCGTCAATAAAATTAAAGCGTTATCTTCGCCAAACAGTTTTGTAAAAGAGGCGATCACCATTGCGAAAATTCGATGATGATAAAAGCGCAACTGAATGTTGAAATCACCGGACAGGTAATCGGGATTGAGCAATCGACGCACCACCGGCAACAAACCTGTGTGATTGGAATACCCGACGCTGATGCCGCCGTTAAAAATCATAATGATGGATGAAGCGGCAATCACACAAAGTGCGGCAATCGTAATATCTGATGATCGGTTTTTTTGTGCAGCCTTCAGGAGTCGGCTCATAGTTGTTGAACCAGGTTAAATTTTTTGCGATAGGTATTCGCGGTGCGGCTGGCTGCGCTTTCAATACTCGGATGCATTTTTACGGGAAATAATCGCTTCACCAGTGCCAGTTTTTGCTTCCTTAAATGCACGGCGGCTTTGAGTATCGCGTGACTTTCGCGCAAATGTTTTTTTACGAATTCCCGGTTAGCGGTAATGTTGATGATTTCATCTTCGATGGCTTCAAAATCATGCCAATCACCGATTTTATCCTGCAACGCGCGAAGCCATCCAAGCGCCGTCAGATTGCCGCGAATGCCCATGTCTGTGGCAATTTCCAACAGGTAGCGCAGGCGTTTTGCAGCAATTCTCAACTGGTGCAATTCTTCGGGGTGAGTGATGGGCTGCGCATTGATAGCCCGATCTTTAAATTCCCTCAATCGTTGTTCGATGCGCGCTGCGGCGCGCCCGGCAATCGCCTTATCGTCGGCGAGGTGCGCAAGACTTACTTCACCTTGATTGGAGCTTTCCCAATCCATTTTCAGAATCGCAAAAAATTTATTGAAGTCTATTTTCCGTAGATACTGCATCATTTTATCGGCTCGCAATGCACGGCGACGACGAAGTTCTTCTTCAAGCGAAGCGAATGGCGGATTCACGGTTCGGCGTTTTCCGGCTTCCTGTTCAAGGATAATCAAAAAGACATCATAGTTGCGCACTTCCGAGAGTTTGCCGCGCAATCGCCTTAATCGTTTTTTCAATTTCCCGATGCTTCGTTCAGCTTTATCGATTTCAAGTAAATCCAGCGAAGCCTGCAATCGTCTGGTGGTCACACGCATTTTATGAATCGCCTCGACCTCCTGGGTGTCTAAAACCAGCGAGTAATAATTTCTTAGCGTTTGAATTTGCCCATAAATAATTTGCGCCAGCGTTTGCGCTTCAGGCTTTTTATCAACCCCCGAATTTTCCGTTATTGAATCTGTCATAAGCTTTCAACGCGCAATTGAAGTTGGAAGATTACTATTTCGTTTACGAATCCAGCAATCCAATCCGCCACTGCCTCAGGTTAAATCTGTTGAAATTGGAATATTTCCAACCGCTTAGGCATTCTATTTAAGGTAGCGATAAATTCATGGAATTACAGCGGCTCAACTTAATCAATGATGAAACCGATAAACCGGATGAATCGGAAGTTCGCTTTCAGATAGCATTGCTGGCAGCGGTTGGCGGGCTGGTCGCAAGTTTTCTGGCGCGCTTCATGTTCGATGTGCCGCTCATTCCTGAATTGATGGCGCAGGCTTTTTTCGCGATTTTACCGATTAATTTAATCGCTTTCGTGGTCGGCTTTCTCGGCGCGTTTGCCAAACACCTCGCATTTTTAGGGTTCGTGATTATTTACCTTTTAGGGTTAATCGGCGCAGCACATGGTTTTCTCGCGCAGTTATCGAAACGCCAACTGATATGGCGAAAGCAAATCTACGCGCTCATATTTTTTCATTTCGTCATCTGGCTATTCGTCATGGTCGCCCTCTTGCCATTGCTCGACGCAGGAATTTTTGGTCGAGGCTTGCGGCAAGGCAGTCTTTACACTTCACTTTCGCTATTCCTGATTTTTGCTTTATACGCCACGGCGCTCGGTTGGGTGATGAAGTTTTACATTGATAAACCGGAAATTGCCAAATCGAACAACCGCCGATTGAGTCGGCGTCAAGTGGTGCGCGGCATGAGTTATGCGCTGTTAGCGATTGGCATTTTTGATATTGGCAAATCGCTGATTGGCACCTGGTTTCAATTTTCAGCAGGGCGCGTAAAAAACGGCAATGGCATTTTTCCTAGCCTTGACGGATTGGCGCTGGAAATCACTTCCACCGAAGATTTTTATGTAGTTTCAAAAAACCCTTTCGACCCGGATGTCGCTGCACATAATTGGCAACTGGAAATCAGCGGTTTGGTTGATAAGCCTAGGGCTTTAACTTATGAGGAATTGAAAAACTTTCCGGCAATCGAACAATACGCGACGCTCGAATGCATCGATAATCCTGTGGGCGGCAATTTAATCGGCAATGCATTGTGGCGCGGCGTTCGGTTGAAAGATTTATTGACTCATGCCGGTTTGCAGAACGGTATCGTTGATATTGTGTTTCGCGCCAGTGACGGATACACGGATTCGATTTCGCTTGAGCGCGCCCAGAACGAAGCGACGTTGCTGGTTTATGAAATGAACGGTCAACCGCTCACCAGAGAACATGGATTCCCGCTTCGCTTAATCGTTCCGGGGATTTTCGGAATGAAAAACGTCAAATGGATAACTCATATCGAAGCGGTGGATTTTGATTTTAAAGGCTACTGGCAAAAACGCGGGTGGGATGACAAAGCCGAATATAAAACCATTTCCCGCATCGACACGCCGGATGGCGACATTGAAGGGCAGACAATCATTTCAGGCGTAGCGTTTGCCGGTGATCGTGGAATCGCCAACGTCGAAGTTTCAACCGATGATGGAAAAAGCTGGCAGGCAGCAGAAATCAAAACGCCGCTTTCGCCCTATTCGTGGGCGTTATGGCACACGGAGTGGCTGCCGGAACAACCGGGTGATTACAGCATTCGCGTGCGAGCTACAGATGGCAGAGGCAATTTACAGGAGTCGAAACCGACACCCGCTGACCCCGGCGGCGCAACCGGTATTCACAGCATCAAGGTGAGAAAAAAATAATTCATTTTGCCTGTTGGGCTACCAACCTTTATAGTGCTTTTCCTGATGCACAAACCAACCCGAAAAAAGACAGGCAAAAAAAATCTTCAAACAATTTCTGCCACTCAGTATCGTTTCCCGTTTACTGCGATTGTCGGGCAGGATGAGATGAAACTCGCGCTTATCTTGAATGTCATTGACCCAGGGATTAGCGGCGTAATGATTATGGGGCATCGCGGAACCGGCAAATCCACTGCGGTGCGGGCGTTGGCAGACCTGCTGCCTTCAATTAAAAAAGTCAACGGGTGTTTGTATGGTTGTTCGCCGACAAACCCCGCAGAACTTTGTGATGATTGCCGTGACAAAAAATCTCATCGCGGCAAACTGCAAGCAAAATGGAGCCAGGTTCCGGTGGTTGAATTGCCGCTCGGCGCTACTGAAGACCGCGTATGTGGAACCCTTGATATTGAGCGCGCGCTGGTTGAAGGCGTCAAAGCTTTTGAACCGGGATTACTCGCCAAAGCCAATCGCGGTTTTTTGTACATTGATGAAGTCAACTTGCTGGAAGACCATTTAGTTGATGTCCTGCTCGATTCGGCGGCGAGCGGTCGCAACACCGTTGAACGCGAAGGCATTTCCGTCAGTCATCCGGCGCGTTTCGTTCTCGTCGGTTCAGGCAACCCCGAAGAGGGTGATTTGCGACCGCAGTTGCTCGACAGATTTGGACTTTATACGCAAATCGAAACGCTTACTGATTTAGATGAGCGTGTGGAAATCGTGTTGCGGCGCGACCGTTTTGAACGTGACCCGCAAGCCTTTGCTAAGGAATTTCGCGACCAGCAGAAAGATTTACAACTGAAAATTCTCGAAGCGAAAAAGCGAATTTTAAAAATCGAATTGACGCGGCAACAGTTGGCTTTCATCGCCGCGCTCTGCGTTGAACTGGCAATTGACGGGCATCGCGGCGAATTAACCATTGCCCGTGCCGGACGCGCGCTTGCGGCATTTGAAGAGCGCAAGCAGGTCACCATCGAAGATTTGCGTCGGGTTGCAGGAATGGCATTGCGGCATCGTTTACGCAAAGACCCGCTCGAAAAAATCGAATCCGGCTATCGCATCGAACAGGCAATGGATAAAGTCTTCGGCAGGAATTCGCCACAATCGAAAACCGCTGCCTCAAAATAATTCTTTTTTGCTATGAATGAATCCGCAAAAATCTGCGCAGTGATTACCGAATCAACCATTGAAGCGGCGCGTCTGGCAATGCGCCGGGCAACCATCCAAGCCGATATGATTGAAATCCGGCTGGATTATTTAACCGATTTTGATTTTTCGCGAGTTGAAAATTTGCAAACGCTTACCGCTGAAACAACGCTGCCAACAATTATCACCTGCCGTCATATCGCAGAAGGTGGGAAACAAAAAATTGATGAAGCGATTCGTTTGCCGCTACTCATTGAAGGCGCAAAACGCTACGCCGATTTTTGCGACATCGAAGCCGCGCATTACGAAGAGACGATAAAACTTCAACCGGATATTGATAAGCTTATCGTCTCTTATCACGATTTCGAGGAACCCTCAAAAAACCTGCCGGAAATTTATGAACAGTTAATCAAACTCCCGGCGGCGATTCATAAATTTGCCGTCAGAAGTAATGCAATCGGCGATACCCTTCCCGTTTTTAAAATTCTCGAACGCGCCAGACACGATGACCGGAAATTTATCGCCATCGCCATGAACGAACCGGGCATCATCACGCGCATACTCGGTTGTTCACGCGGCAGTTTCCTAACCTACGGTTCATTCGATAAAGCCAAAGCGAGCGCCCCCGGACAGGTGACCATTGATGAACTAAGGCAGCTTTATCGCATTCATCAACTCACTGATGAAACCAACATCACAGGCATCATCGGCAATCCGGTTTCGCATTCGGCATCGCCTGCCATGCACAATCGGGCATTCGCCGCGCTTAGTCTTGATTGGGTTTACCTGCCAATGGAAGTCAGCAATATCAGGGCATTTTTCGAGGATTTCATTAAACCGCATTCGCGTCGGATGAACTGGAAGTTGCAAGGCTTCAGCGTCACCATTCCGCATAAAATTTCAATCATGCCCTTTCTTAATGAAATCAATCGTACTGCCGGGCAAATCGGCGCGGTCAATACCGTTGTCATTCGCGATGATAAAGCCATCGGCTACAACACCGATGTTGATGGCGCGATGCAACCGCTCGAAAAAGTGTGTCGGCTTGCCGATCAATCCTGCGCGGTGATTGGCGCGGGCGGTTCGGCAAGAGCGGTGATATTCGGACTTCTTGAAAGACAGGCAAAAGTATCGGTTTTTGCCCGCAATATCGAAAAAGCCAAACCCCTTGCCGATGAATTCGCTATTGAATTATTGCCGCTTGATGAATTGGAAAAAACTCAGGCGTCTATTCTCATCAATACCACGCCCATCGGCATGCAGGGGCATAGCATTGATTCGAGCATCGTTCCACTCAATGCTTTAAACCATCAGCCGATAGTTTATGATTTGGTTTACAATCCGCTTGAAACGCGGCTTTTGAAAGACGCCCGCGAAGCCGGATGTCAAACCATCAGCGGGCTTGAAATGTTGGTCGCGCAAGCCGGTTTGCAATTTAAACTGTGGACAGGAAAAACGCCCGACCTCGAATTGATGAAAACTGCTGCTTTGGAAAAACTCAAACTCTGATTACCCACAGGCTCAATTCACTTGCATTTGCCTCATTCCGGTCGAGTCGATAAACTACCTGAGTTCGTTAAATTCACTTATTTCAGGAGGAATTAAAATGGCTGTTGAAGTAGGAGATATGGCTCCCGATTTTGAATTAAAAAGCCACAATGGCGGCAAATCCGTCAAGCTTTCCGATTTACGTGGTAAGAAAAATGTTTTCATCGCGTTTTATCCACTCTCTTTTACTCCCGTTTGTTCGGCACAAATCCCGTCCTATGAAGCAGACCTCAGCCGGTTCGCTGAATACGATACCGAAGTCGTAGCGATTTCCGTTGATTCGGTTCCCACACACAGCGCCTGGGCAAAAAGTTTAGGCGGCATCAGCTATGACATTCTCGCTGACTTTGAACCGAAAGGCGCAGTGGCGCAGGAATATGGCGCATACATCGGCGATAAAGGCTTTTCCGAACGCGCCTTATTTGTCGTGGATAAGGAAGGCAAAATCGCTTACAAAGAAATTCACGAACTTGGAAAACAACCCGATAACGAAGTCATTTTTGATGTTTTGAGAAAATTATAATCCCTTGCAATTTTTCCTGTGAGCGTCACCAAAACCATTGATGCTCACAGGAAAAATCTTTCCAATTTTTTTATGTCAACCCTTGCCAGAAAGTGCGTTCCCTTCACTCCCTTTGACCGCGAATTAAACAAATCCCGAATTGTTCTGGTGACTGCCGCTGGCGTCCATCATAAAAGTCAGGAACCTTTTAACATCGGCGATGAACTGGGCGATTTAACTTTTCGGGTTATTGAAGGGAATGTAGACGTCGAAGATTTAATGGTGACGCACCATCATTATGACCACACGGACGCCGACCGCGACATCAATGTGGTTTTTCCGATTGAACGGTTGCGCGAATTGCAAAACGAAGGCTTCATTGGTGAAGTTGCCAGCGAACATATCGGTTATATGGGCTACTCGATGCAACTCAAAAAGATGTACGAAGAGGTCGCGCCGCAGATTGCCGGGTATGTCGATAAACAAGTCCGCGCCGACGCGGTTATTCTCACAGGTGGTTGCCCGGAGGTTTGTCATCGAACGATTGTTGCGGTGCAACGCGAAATTGAAATGCGCGGCATTTCTACCGTATTGATTACCGTAAGTCCCACGGCTTCGCAGCAGATGCGCCCGCCGCGCGCGATTTATCCGAAAGGCTTTCAAATTGGCAATTCACTCGGACGCCCGTTTATGGCTGACTTGCAAAAACAGGTCTTGCGCGATGCGCTGTTACAACTCAAAGCCGCGCCGCGACCCGGTGAGGTAATTGAGATGCAGTACCCGGAATATGAAAAAAGCGAAACCGCTAAAAATTAAAAACCGTTATGGATTCAGGATGACTTCACAATCATCAATCCACCAAACTGAATCGTGTTAAACAACAAACTGAAAGGAAGGAAGACATGTCAAAAGCTTTATCCGTTAGACCCGCAACCGACGAACACGCGGAATATTATGCCAGATACACTTCACTAGTCGCTGATGGCAATATCGTTGAGACGTTGGAAAATCAACTCGCTTCAACGCTCAATTTTTTAAAGGAAATATCCGAAGAAAAAGCCAATTCCCGCTATGCGCCCGACAAATGGAGCATTAAAGAAGTCCTTGGGCATATCATCGATGGCGAACGAATTTTTGCTTATCGCGCCTTGCGTATTGCCCGCAATGATAAAACCCCGCTACCGGGGTTTGAACAGGACGGTTATATTGAGGCGGGAAATTTCGCTGCGCGAAGCTTTGCCGATTTACTTGAAGAATTTAAATGTGTGCGACAGGCTTCGCTTTTCTTGTTCAGAAATCTTGATGAAGCGGCGTGGCTCAGGCGCGGCACGGCAAGCGACAATGAAGTGAGCGTTCGCGCTTTGGCTTACATCATCGCCGGTCATGAACTGCACCACCTCAGTGTGATTAAAGAAAAATACCTGTAAAATCGCAGGGTTTTGTAAAATTCCTCGTGAATAAAAAAGGCTCACTGAAATTCAGTGAGCCTTTTTTGCGGTCTTATAGCAGTTTGCAAAAGCGTTTACGCAGTCTCTGTTGAGAGAGCGGTCTTTGACCGCGTCATTGAGCAGTCGCGGTCAAAGACTGCTCATTAACCCTGGTTTAAATTTCTTCAATGGAGGTTGAGTACAATCAACCATCAATCGCCCTATGTTTTACTGCCGTGATGGCTATCTTTGGCGTAATAACCGCGACGATGACGAACCGCTATATCATCGCGATTTTTCACGCGCACGCGAATGGTTCGATAGCCGCCGTTGGAAAGCGCATTGGTCGGGTAATAGCTAATCATATAGACGTGGCGTAACTCTTCGGCAATTTTATAAGCCAGTCCACGCATATCGCCGATATTTTGTGCGTCATAAACCGGACCGCCGCCTGCATTGGTGACATCGGTCATAAAATCCCGACCTCCACCTCGCGGCCATTGCGGGGCAGCATTTGATGCATTGGGTTGCGGCAGGAAATTGCCAAAGGGACCGCGTCGGCGTTTGGGCCAGGGAAAGGGCAACGGAATCGGCAAACCGATATTGGGGATATTTCTTGGCCAAGGATTGACGCGCACGTTGCCACCGCCGCCATTTGCCGGATAGCGCAATCCATAAACCAGCACATCGGATTCGGTGACAATGCTGATGGCGTCATTGTAATCAACGCTGCGACTCGTGGTATCTTCTCCGTCCGAGAATAGAATCATGGCTTTTCGCCCATCAACATTTTTCATACGCTCAACGGTTCGATAAACCGCTTCATAAACGCTGGTTCCGCTGCCGGTCTGAGTGCTGCGAATGGCACGTTCCAGGGTGTAGCGGTCACTGGTGAAATCGGTCAAAAATTCAACCTGTCTATCGAAAGCGACGACCATCACGCGATCCTGCGGGCGCAGTTGGCGAATAAAATCTATTGCCGCATCCTGAATGGCGTCCTGACTTCCTTGAACGCTCGGACTGAAATCCAATACCAGCGCAACACTGAAGGGCACCTCTTCGTTGCCGAAATGAGCGATTTCCTGTTGAACGCCGTCTTCATAGAGCAGGAAATCCCGTTTGACGAGTTGCGGGACATAACGATTGGAACGGTCGCTCGCGAGAATCGGAATGCTGACCATCGTGGATTCCAGTTTCACGACTTCATCATCGCCGGTTTGTGTCGAACCGGTATTGGTGTTGGAGTTGGTTGACGGTTGACCACTGGTTGGCGCATCGGGTCTGGTGGTTGAACGCCAAACCGGCTCTTGTTCAGGTTGTCCGGGTCTTTGTAAAACCGGCGGCGCGCCTCTCTGTCTGTCCGCAGGTGTCGTATTCGGATTCCCGCCAGTCGAAGGTAAATCATCACCGCGTTTTAAAACCGGCGGGGTGGTTCGCGTTGAAGCGTTCGCGTCACTATCAGGATTTGCCGCCGGGGTATTTCTTGTACCGGTTTCGACTGGTCGAGTTGGCGTTCTGGTAGTCTGCGGTTTTTGCACCTCGACACCGGGTTGCGCGGGTCTCGCGGTAGTTGACCGTTGCGCAGTTGCGGGGTTGCTGTTGGGCGATTGTTGAGTTGATGCCGGTCTATCGAAACCCGGAGCCGATTTATCCGAGGTGTTGGATGGCGCATTCACTGGCGGGCGGTCAAAAGGTAATGGCTCACGTTTTTTCCGGGTTGAGGGGGTTGGTGAATCATTGGTCTTTTCAGCAGTCGTCGCATTTTCCTTGTCGCCTGTTTTTTGCTCTTCACTTTCAGGTTTCGCTTTTTCAGCGGTTGCGGCATTGGCTCTGGCGGTTTTTCCTGCGTCGGTCTCTGTAGGCGATTTTTCAGTGTCAGTTGGTTCAGCGGTTGGTTTGGCGGATGGGGTTGAACTCACACTGCCGTTTTTGCTGCGCCGTTGGGTGGGGGCGGTTTGCGCAGCCGGGGCACCCGATAAATTAAGCGGAAAGAGTGAGGCGGCGCAGGCGACGACCAGCACCCACACCATCAGAAAGCGTAATTTTTGGGGCTTCATACCGTTTAACTCCATTGTTGAAAATTGCCCGATTGATTTTCGGGAATTCCTCAGCTTCCCGAAAGCTTCATCCGATTTTTGGGATTCACTGCTCTGATGCCTGAGGGATGCCGCCAAGTGGTCTGCTCACTAAAAATTCTTTCTCTGCGCCGCGATTTCTCAGAGACTTGCAAACTCCCGAATTTGCCTGCAATATTTTCTTGCAAAAATCCCCAAAATGAAAATAAAAATACACAAAAATAGATTGAGGTCATGGTGAATCCCTTGGTTAAAGAACTGCACACACTTGAAGAGTTAGAGCAAACCTTTGAAGAATCAAAAACCCATCCGGTGTTGTTATTCAAACACAGCAATGCCTGTCCGATCAGCTCGCGCGCCTTTCGCGAGTTTAAAACCTATCTGGAAAACCCTGATGAATCGGTCAGCTATAAATTGATTATTGTGCAAACCGCCCGTCCGGTTTCAAACGCCATCGAATCGCGGTTAAACATTTTGCACGAATCCCCGCAGGCAATTCTGGTAAAAAACGGGAAGGGCATCTGGAACGCATCACACGGCGCAATCACCGCTTCGCGATTAGCCGAAACCATTCAAAGCCATAAAAACGCGGATTAATTTGCAGGCAGTCCAAAAGCAATTACGCATCGCCTGAACCGTGCGAGTGCGGGCTTTTTCAATTTCGATTTTGCCTTTCGCGCGTTTTCAAGATAATCTGCCGAAGCCGTGAATAAATTAAAACTTTCCCCTGACAAACTGCTGCTTTTGCTGATTTTCATTACCTTCTCGGCATCCACCATCTTTTGGACGGTGGCAGATAAAACGCCGCCCGCGTGGGACCCCGCAGACCACATCAGCGCCGGCTATGATTACTATGCGCCGCTGGCACGTCTGGATTTCAAAGAGTTTTACCGCGAATTTTTTATTTACCCGCACTATTACGCGCCTTTCGTGCATCTCTGTACGGCAGTCATTATGCTGATTTTCGGCGCTTCGCGGGTTACAGGCATCGGCGTCAATCTGCTGTCGCTTGGCGTTTTGCTTTACACCGTCAACTGGCTTTGCCGGTATCTGTTTAAAGATGATTCAAACCCTGATGAGAAAAACCGGTTGGCGATGTTGATGGGCGTTTTGGCAAGCCTGCTGGCGGCAAGCTACCACTTTTCTGCCTGGTTGATTCACGATGGCTTTCTCGATTATCCCTTGATGGTCATCATTACCGTGAGTTTTGCGCTATTGCTTAAAGCCGGTAATTTTCAAAACCGCAAAGCCGCTCTATGGTTCGGACTCGCGGCGGGACTGGGAATGCTCACCAAACAGACCTTCGCATTCTTTTTCGCGCTTCCGGCGATTTATGTATCGCTCAAAATTTTATGGTCGCGCGATTTTAAAGCGATAACCAACTTGATGCTTGCGGGATTAGTCATCGTCGCGATTGCCAGTATCTGGTATGCGCCGCACCTTGCAGAAGTCATAGCGATTTATAGAGAGAATCAAACGGCAGCCGTGCATGAAAACGAAGCGCCGCTGTTTTCGATGATGTCCAATCTGTTTTACCTTCACGGATTGCTCAGCCCGCAGATTCAGGTTCCTTTCGCGCTGCTTTTTTTATTTGGACTCGGTTATTCATTGATTCGCCATCGCCGGGAAAGCGTCATCCCGGCGCTTTGGATTTTAAGCGGCATCGGCATGTTCACTTTGGTTGCGAATAAAGATTTGCGCTACACCTTCCCGGTGCTTCCGGCGGTTGCCATTTTGTCGGTTTCGTGGGTGAAAGACCTGCGATTGGACTTAAAAAATAAATCTGTATTCGCCCTGAAACTGGCTCCTGTAGCCGTTATCGCGGGTTGGGCAGTTGTCAGTTTTTTCAACGCCCAGTATCCAGGCGAAGGGATGGGTCGTTACCTCGACACACCGCGATTTCGCTGGATGGTTTACGGCAGAAATTATTACGGCTTCGACCATCGCCCGTTGAACGAAGACTGGGGAATTCCCGAAGCCATTCAAAACATCGAAGCCGATTGGCAAGCTCGTCCTGCAAGGTCGCCGCATCCTGAAAATAGCAATCCGGCAACCCCGCAGGAAACCCTGTCGCCATCTACGCATAAAGTTGTAGATTCGGGAAATACTCCGACCGTCGGCGTGGTCGTCAATTTACCGTTTTTGAATCCATCGAATGTTGCGCTTTATGTGCGGTTGATGACCAAAGGGCGCGGCGCACCGGCATTGTTTAAAGTCGAATGGTTGACCGCCGAATCTTCCAAAGAGCGATTTGCGGATTGTGATTATTTGATTATGCGCACCGGACTTGATGAAGCCGATTGGCTTGCGCCGCTTGAACGTCACGCCGAACAACTGGTCAAACAAACGCCGGGAACTTATCAACGAATCGCCGCGTTGCCGATTCCGTTAAAAAACGCCGAGTCGGTAGTCTATAGAAAAATTCAATAGTCGAATATGAAACCAACGAAAGCCGATTTCACCCGTGAAGAATGGCAGGTCATTCAACAACATCGCACGCCCGCGCAGGTGCAAAATTTTCTGCGGACGCTTGCCTACAACCGCGAGAAGCAGGGCGCGACCTGTATTTCATTTCGCAAAGTGATTGAAAAACGCCTGGCGCATTGTCTGGAAGGCGCGCTCACCGCGGCGGTGATTTTAGAGCAACACGGCTATCCGCCGTTAATGGTGAGCATCGAATCCAAAGACCATCTCGACCATGTGCTGTTGCTTTATGAACATCGAGGGAAATACGGTTCGGTAGCGCGTTCGCGTGATACAGCTTTGCACGGACGCCAGCCGGTGTTTCGGCGGGTGCGCGATCTGGTGATGAGCTATTTCGATGCTTATGTGGATAAGACCGGACGCATTAAAGGCTATGCGGTCGCCGACCTCAATGATTTAGGAAATTATGACTGGCGATTTTCCGAGAAGAATGTCTGGAAGGTTGAGCATTACCTGCAAGACATTCCACATCGCGCGATTAACGGTTCCGAACTGCGTTATCAGAAAAATCTGCGCCGATATTTAAAATTCCACGCTGAATACCCCGACCGCTCGCCCGATTATTTTGCCAATAAACATACATGGTTATGAATGCGGCGACTTTACTTTCCGAATTTGTATAAACAAAGGTTAAAAAAACTTGACGGCAATCAACCAATTGCCTATAAATCGAGGCTGAACAGAAATTCGATTATGGAATTTTTCTTAACAGTTCAGAATTAGATGCAATCGCGTTGAAACCGGAAAAACGCCAAATTGGACGCATGTGCGTCTAATTCATCCTAGGGCACCGATCCAAATCGTAGGGCAATGGCTTGAAACTCTTGTAGTTTTGAGTAATGAGGAAAAGGAGTATTTATGGCAAAACCGCGTGCGTTCATTAGCTTTGAAATGGAAGACAGGTGGGCTCGAGATTTTCTCGTGCAGCACGCCAAAGATCAAGCTAATGACATAGAATTTTATGACTACTCTGTGAAGGAAGCCTTTGACTCGAAGTGGAAAACAGAATGTGCAAAGCGTATAGCGATGACCAAAGGCACAATCGTTATGGTCGGCCCCACGACTTCTAAAGCAGATGCTGTACTTTGGGAAATCGCTGAGACGATTCGTCAAGGTCACTATATTTTTGGCATACAAATAAACAGTGGCCAGACGCACCCGATTCCTGTGGGGTTACCTAGCAAGAACGTGATTCGTTGGGATTTTGATCAGATCGTAAAGTGGCTAAAGACTTGGGAGTGACAGGGCATGTACCTAGATGATGTAGCCGCCGCTATTCGCAAATTCGTCCCGACGGACAGGATACCTGAGGGAAACTCTGATGAGTTATTTCGGATCTATGCCGTTTTACTTCGGGCAAAAGGGACAAATATCACGCAGAGTGATGTTCACGATGCTTGGTCGGCATGGATGGCAAAGCGAAATGGCAAGCATCCGGCGTTGGTGGCGTATGAGGATCTTGAGCAACCCGTTCAAGCTGAGGATGGAATATTCGTAAGCGCGATTAGGCAAGCCGCTATACAGCTTGGTCAGTCCGCCCCCCATCAGCGTTCTTTCGGGGAAATTCTCTTCCCATCGGGTCCTCCAAAGACTGATCAGGAAATTACTCAGGCTCTCGACCTTTACAAGATTATGGTCGAAAGTTCCGAAAGTCTCGTGAACCGTCGACAGGCTGTAAATACATTCTTCTTGACGATCAATGGGGCGATACTTACCGGAGCGGGGCTTATTATTCAAAGTTCTGGAAGCGATAGATATGGTGCTGTAGGTGTTTTTGTCTTGGAAATCGCTGGAGCAATTCTTTGCGGTGCTTGGCGTAGTCTAATTAATTCCTTCGGTCAGTTGAATCGCGGCAAGTTTCAAGTAATCAATAGCATTGAACGGTATCTAAAGGCTGCAATATATGCTGCGGAGTGGGAGGCGTTGGGCAGAGGAGAGAATCCAAAAGTATATCGTTCCTTTACGTCTCGCGAGATATGGGTTCCAAACGCACTTCTGATTTTACACCTGATGGCGACGATAATCTCGGCTCTCGTCGCTATTGGTTGGGTTACTTTGAGCCTTCGGACGGGTAGCGCTCAGTAGGGTACGCTGCTCTTTTTCCTGAGGTCGAACTCCAACGAGCGATTCAACCAGAGCGCGCATAACAACCACATCATAGATTCGCAGCACCACTCGCACGCTCTGTCAATCAGCCCGTTAGGCATGCCAGTTTGTAAACTGCCTATGAATAATCAGCCAAAATTATTCACCATTGGCTTAACGGTTTGGGTCATTACTATATCCTCTATTTGTACACAATCGCTGGCAACGGCTCAGAGCGAGCACCCGCCATTGGGTAAATATGCGGTCTATCTTTTCGACCCGTATGGGAATGCTGAATACGCTTTTGATTTTGAATTATTGACACCATCGGAAAAAGGTAAGCCCGGTCGGTACGAACTACAGATGGGAAAAACCTCGAAAGAAGAAAAAGCAAAATGGTCTGGAGATTATGTATATGATGGAAACAACCGGCGATTACGCTGGTTGAGTGGGCCATTTCATCGAAGCGAAATATATCGTCAAGATGCCATGAATCCTGAAGGGGGAAAGGTTACAGTGAAGAATGGGCGTTGGACGATTTTCCTCAATAACAAAGCTCGCGGTACAAGTGTTAAAAAATAATCACCGGAAATCGCGATAGATAAAATTGCGAACGAGGACTTGATTAAGTACATTGGAAACCAATTTCTTGAGGTTCAGAGTAACGCCTTCAGGCGTGAGTTGCCGTGCATCACGCCTGAATGAACTCCTGAAGACCATCAACAAAGGTAAATGATTCCAACGGTGGTCTAACACGAAATTCAACGGCTAAGAAATTGCCTCCATCATTCAATTCCCGGAATAACCAAATCAAATAGTGGATTTATATTAATCGGTCAGCATTTGCTGTCATCGTACATCGCCATGAAAAAACAATCGCTTTCAGACATTCTCTTGTGCACCATCGGAAGCGCCGGTGATGTCTATCCATTTATCGGCATAGGGCAGGAATTACGCAGGCGCGGCTATCGCGTGACGCTGATAACCAGCCAATTTTTCGAGGCTCAGGCGCGTGATGCAGGCTTGGAGTTTTTGGGACTCGGCAGTCCTGATGATTATCAAACCATCATCCAAAACCCTGATCTCTGGGATTCTAAAAAAGGCTTCAGGGTTTTTGCCGAAAGCGTCATCCTGCCAATCCTGGAGCCGGTCTATCAACTGATTTCCGGGTTTGACCCGTCGCAAACCATCCTTGCCGCTCAAGGGCAGGTTTTCGGCGCGCACATCGCGCACGAGAAATTGGGATTCCCGTTTATCACCATTCACCTGCAATCGGCTGCCTTTCGCAGCGTCTATGACTTTCCGGTATTGCCGACGTGGATGCCGGCGTTTATGAAGCGCGGGATATTTAATCTGCTCGACAAGTTACTTCTGGATAAAGTATTCGCGCCGGAGATTAACCGGTTCAGACGAAGTTTGAACCTGCCGCCGATTAAGAAAATTTTCGACCAATGGACACACTCACCGCAATTGAATCTGGGCTTGTTTCCCGATTGGTTTGCGCCGATTCAGCCTGATTGGCCCACACAAACCCGATTGACCGGGTTCGTTTTTTACGACAAACAAACTGAACATTCAAAGGTTTCCGAGCGATTGGAAGCATTCTTAAATGCAGGCGACGCGCCAATCATCTTCACGCCCGGCACGGCGATGCAACACGCCAATCAATTCTTTGCCGATTGCGTCGAGGCTTGTCAAAGGCTTGGGCGGCGCGGCATTTTGCTGACCGGGCATACCGAACAATTGCCTGCTGAACTGCCAGCGGGTATTCAACATTTTGCTTATTTGCCTTTCAGCCGGATTTTGCCGCGCGCCCTGGCTCTGGTGCATCACGGCGGCATAGGGACAACCGCGCAAGCGATGGCTGCGGGGATTCCGCAAGTGATTCGCCCGATGGCGCACGACCAACCCGATAATGCTGCTCGCGTCGAGCGATTGGGAATTGGCGCGCAACTCACCCCGAAACGCTTTAATGCCGCGTCACTTGCCGAAAGATTAAAGGCGCTGATTACTTCACAAACGGTCCTTGAACGTTGTAAATCCTACGCTCGAAAAATAGCCCCCGCGAAATCGCTCGACGACACTTGTACCATCATTGAAGATTTTGCGCGCCATCCATCATCATTTCATTAGTGCGCCGCTTCTACAAAAACCACTCCGGTGGAGTCATTTGATAATCTCAAGTATAATTCGTTGCGCCCAGCCTCAAGATACTTCAGCTAAGTTCCCAGCCTTCATCCGAGCCTTAAAAGGAGCGTTAATGAGAAGAGCAGTTTTATTTTGCGCAGCATTCGGTTTCGTTGGGCTTTTTTGTTCTCTCGCTTCAATCAGTGCAAGTGATCGCCCAAAGCGCGTGACCTTCACCAAAGACGTAGCCCCGATCTTTTTTAAAAACTGCGTCGGGTGTCATCGTCCTGATTCGACAGCGCCAATGTCATTGCTTTCGTACAAAGCGGCACGCCCCTGGGCGCGCGCCATCAAAGAGCAAGTGGTGACGCGAGCCATGCCGCCCTGGTCTGCTGACCCGCATTATGGCGAATTTGCTAATGATTCAAGCCTTTCTCAAAGTGAAATTGATACCATTGCCGCCTGGGTTGATCAGGGAGCGAAAGAGGGAAACCGGCGCGAGCTTCCTCCAATTCCGCCAGTTCAGGAATTATGGGAAATCAGCAAGCCCGAGGTCATCATTACCATGCAGCAGGAATGGCAAGGCAATGGCGATGGCTTGGATGAAAATCTGGAGTTCATCGTCCCGACGGGGTTTACCGAAGACCGTTGGGTTCAAGCCGTCGAATTTCGCCCCGGCAACCGGCGGGCGATTCATCATGCAGTGGTCTTAATTCAAACTCCTGAAATGAGGCGTGCAGATCAGGCAAACAACCCTTCAGGCGAAGATGCGATATTCAAAGTCCAGGGAACCAATCGCCAGGTTCGTGATGAGGTTCCGGTCATTGATGACG
Organism: Acidobacteriota bacterium; assembly: GCA_040754075.1. Lineage (NCBI taxonomy): Bacteria > Pseudomonadati > Acidobacteriota > Acidobacteriota bacterium. The sequence goes on along the minus strand of JBFMDH010000012.1, from coordinate 74,945 downwards.
CCTGCGCTGCCAAACGCGAAGGCGGGGGCAACAACGCGCGTTTCGCGCTCACGGTCTACGCGCCCGGTCGTAATGCTGACATCTGGCGTGAAGGCACTGCCAAACTTATCCCCAAAGGCTCAAACCTGATTTTCCAGATGCATTATGCCAAGGTCGCCGGCAAGACAGAAAAAGACCGCTCAAGCGTTGCTATTCAACTGGCGCAAAAACCTGTCGAAAAGATGATCGTTTCGCTCGATATTATGAATTTATATTTCCGCATTCCTGCCGGCGCTGAAAATCATCAGGTCACGGCTTGCTCCACTTTCAAACAGGATGTGCAACTCGTAGGCTTCATGCCGCATATGCATGTTCGCGGTAAAGATATGCGTTACGAAGCTGTCTATGCGGACGGGCGCAGGCAAACCCTGCTCTATGTGCCGCGTTATAATTTTTACTGGCAAACGCTCTATAAACTCAAAGAGCCTGTCAGCATTCCTCAAGGTACACGCATCGCCGTAACCGCACACTTCGACAATTCGCCACGCAATAAATATAACCCTGCCCCCGGAAAAGCCGTGCGCTTCGGTGATTCGACAAATGATGAGATGCTTGCAGGGTTTGTCGATTATATTGTCGATAAAACGCGGGAATCGCATCCGCTTGCCAATATCAGTCCGGCAGTTTTTGCGGCTTACGTAGGAGATTATCTGGTGGGGTCAAGAACCTGCACCATCTCCAAAGAAGGCGATAAGCTTATGCTTAACGCTCCGGGTTGGATGAAAGCCGAAGCCTTTCCCGAATCAGAAACCAAATTCTTTGTACGCGCGATGGATGCGCAGATGACCTTCGCGCGGAATGAAAAAGGCGAAGTGACCGGCTTTGTTTTTGAAATGGGCAATCGAACATTTCAAGCTAAAAAAGTGGTTGCAAGCGGTCAAAAACAGCCATGAAGAAACAGATCATTGCACTGGGTGGCGGCGGGTTTTCGATGGAGCCGGACAATCTGCTGCTCGATGAATACATCCTCAAGCAAACCGGCAAACGCAAGCCGAAAGTCTGCTTCGTGGGCACCGCAAGCGGCGATGCCGAAGGCTACATTCTGAATTTTTATACTTCATTCGCCACTTTAAACTGCACGCCAACGCACCTTTCTCTATTCAACCTGCCGACCAAAGATTTGCGGTCGTTCATTCTTGAGCAGGATGTGATTTATGTCGGCGGCGGCAATACCCGTTCGTTACTGGCGCTGTGGAGAGAGTGGCAAATGGATAAGTTTCTTCGCGCGGCTTGGAAAAACGGCGTGGTCTTGGCAGGCATCAGCGCCGGGTCAATCTGCTGGTTTGAAGAAGGGTTGTCGGATTTCTTTCCGGGTGAATTGAACGGATTACGGGGACTTGGACTTTTAAAAGGCAGTAATTGTCCGCATTATGACGGTGAGGAAAACCGCCGCCCCGACTTTCACAACTTAATACTGCGCGGCGAATTATCCGCAGGCTACGGCGTAGACGATGGGGTCGCGCTTCATTTTGTCGGGGCAAAACTTGTGCGGGTCGTGAGTTCCCGACCGAATGCCAAAGCTTATTTCGTCAAGAAAAAATCCAGTGCCATAGAAGAAAAAACCTTGCCGACAATTTATCTGGCTTCCGGAAAATTTAAACTCGCGTTGTGAAGCATTCTGAAATCAGTTAGAACATTTTGAAAATCAAATTAAAAGAGGTATGAGCGTGATTGGTTTTCGCATCGGTTTGTTCAGCTTAGGCTTGGTATTTATCGGTTCACTGTTCAGCGTTTCGCTTGGCGCAAGGCAAAACCTCAAGCCACTGGTTATCGGCGAAACCTTCGCCATTGAATCCCAAATTTTGCGTGAGACCCGGCGCATCAATGTCTATCTGCCGCCCGGCTACGCTGAATCTTCCAGCAAAAATTTTCCTGTGCTTTATATGCCCGATGGCGGCATCGGTGAAGATTTTCTGCACGTCGCGGGTCTGGTGCAGGTTTTGGTCGGCAACGCCACCATGCGACCGTTCATCCTCGTCGGCATTGAAAATACCGAACGGCGTCGCGATATGACCGGACACACGGAAAATGCCGAAGATAAAAAAATCGCCCCGCGAGTTGGCGGGTCAACCTCGTTTCGCGCCTTCATTCGCCGGGAGTTGATGCCCCTCATAAAAGCCCGTTATCGCGCGACTACAGAAACCGCAATCGTCGGCGAATCGCTTGCCGGACTGTTTGTGGTGGAAACTTTTCTGCTGGAACCGGATTTATTCGATACCTATATCGCCTTTGACCCAAGCCTGTGGTGGAATAATCAAAAGCTGGTTAGTGATGCGGCAAAACATTTAACGAATAGTCAAAAGTTTGCAAAGACTTTGTATTTCGCAAGCAGTGACGAAAAAGGCATTGCCGAAATTACCCAAAAGTTCGCAAACCTTCTCACCAAAAATGCGCCACAGGGTTTGCGCTGGCATTATGAAAAGATGCCTGATGAAAAGCACTCAACCATCTATCATCCAGCCGCGCTCAAAGCGTTTCGCGCAGTGTTCAAGCCGCAACCGGAGAAGAAGCCGTAAGCGCCGCCGGTGAGAATCGCATGCAAGTAGAGAAGGAAAACCGGCGTCCGATTCAACAACCTGAGTTCACCTCGGCGAGAGCAATCATCAGACAGCGCCAATGCTCGTCAGTCCTATTCTTTGCCCAAAATAATGCCGATTGCGCCAATCGAATTGAATAGCGCGTGAATCCACACGCTTGGAAAGATGGATTTGGTTTTGGCGCGCACCACCGTCAACATCAAACTCAACAGCAACAATCCGGTAAGCGAACCCCAAGCGCCCCAGTATTGCGGCACGTGAACCAGCGCAAACAACATGGTTGCCGTAATGATTGCGCCAACCATGCCGATGGCGCGTTTCAAAGGTGAATAGACCAGTCCGCGATAGACCAACTCTTCGGTAATCGGCGCGGTAAACACCGCTAAAAAAGCCACCGAATAACGCACGGTTTGCGAAGTTTTCAACATTTCAGCAAACGGCGTGGATTGCGAATCGTGAATGATGCGCGGTAGAGTGCTGACGATGAAAATCGAAACGATGGAAATTCCGACAACCAACGCGACTTTATAAAGCGCCGTCGGGCCGCGCCAATCCCAGCCGATACTTTCGGCAAACGAACGTTTACCCAAGCTGGTTGCTACCGCCCAGCAGATGGCTATGGTTGCGAGATGAGCGATGATATTCATTGCCATTTGAATCAGAATCGAACCTTCTGACAACAATACCTGTTTCATCTCTTCTTCTTGTAAGGGAATGATTTCGCCGCGAGCTTTGAGAACCATCAACCAGATGGCTGCGCCGAGCGCCGAAGCCATAAACAGCACAAAGATGCTGGCAAGCCAGACCCCGAATCCACTCACAACCCCCCATTGCGGATTATCCGGGTCAGGTTCAGTGGCGGTTAAAGGAATCTGATTCTCTGTCTGAGGATAGGGCAATACGTTCTCTTCCATCATAACGGTGACATTCTAACCGACGAGGTGAGGGGATGCGAAGTTATTTCTTTTGCGCCTGCCATCCGGCTTTGAGGGCTTTATCGATTTCGTTACGCACCACAGTGATTAATTCACTCAACTGCTTTTCCGAATAATTTTTCGTCTCAATCGGTTTACCGATGACCACATCGACCCGTCCGGGACGCGGCGCAAGCGACCCTTTGGGCAAAAGTTTACTGGTGCCAATGATGGTCACTGGCACAATCGGCACTCCTGCGCGCGCGGCGAGTTTAAATGCGCCCTGCTTGAATTCCTGCAAATGCCCGTCGGGTGAGCGTGTGCCTTCGGGAAAGACGGCAAGCGATTTGCCTGCGCGAATGCCTTCGACAACCCCTTTCAAACTTTTGGCGGTTTTGCGGGCATCGCCCCGGTCGATGGCGAAATTTCCGGCAGTCCACAAATGCCACCCCATAAACGGCACATAAAACAATTGCTTTTTCGCCATAATACGAAACTGATACGGCAGATAAGCAAACAACGCCGGCGTATCAATCAAACTCGCATGGTTTGCCATATAGACATAGGTTTGATCTTTGCTGAGATTTTCGCTTCCGTGAACGTGGATGTTGGAAAAGATCGTCCAGGCAATCAAGCGGCACCACCAGCGAGCGCACCAGTGTTGCATTTCGCCGGTTTTATCGAATGGCGACAGGATTAACGAAATCGTCGCCATCACAATCGTGTAAAAGTACCAGAGCAGATTGGCAAACGGCGCCCAAAGATAGATTAATATTTTTTTGAAGGTTCCCAACGTTTTTATTTAACTTTTTGTGTAGTTTTGATTTTGGTTTTTAATTGCGCGCTTTGCCGCCGCTTATTTTTGGGAAAAGTAAGCTGATAATAAACCTCTGATAATCGCACCTTGCAACCAAGCGCCGGAATAGTCAAATTCCCTTTCAAGCCTTCAACCATCGTTAAGACCCAGGTGCCGTTTTTCTGTTTTGCATAATGTTCCAATCGCGGCTCATCCTGTGAAACTAAAATGTAATCGGTAAAAGTTGGAATCTGTTGATATTGAAAAAACTTTTTTCCCCTGTCGAATGCCTCTGTGGATGGCGAAACCACTTCAATAATCAGATTCGGATTCATCAACACATCGCCTTGGTTATCCCGGAAACGCGGCTCACCGCACACCACAGAACCATCGGGATATGAAAACAGCTTCGAGTTCGGCACCCCGATTTTCATGTTGCTTTCAAATGTCCGGCAATTCTTGCCCTTCAACCGCGCCCGCAACTCGCTGCAAATATTCAAACTAATCAGACTATGTTCGGGGTTGCCTCCCGACATTAAAAATATTTCGCCAAAATAGAATTCGCTCTTATCCTGAGCCTTCCGTTCCAGTTCCAGGTATTCCTGCGGAGTGTAATATTGCTGTTCAATTTTTGCGCTCATGTTGTGACCTTGAGCAACCTTGTAATTACATCGGTTTGATTACAATTTCATTCTGGCAACCGTCAACAAAGTAATCATGCTTTTGGCGTCGTCGATTTCGCCGGTTTGCGCTTTGGCAAGGGCTTCGGCAAGCGGCATTTTAACAATCTCGATTTCTTCATCATCATCGAGGTTTTGGGTTGAGGGCTGCAAATCGGTCGCCAGGTAAGTATAAATGCGTTCATCGCAATAACCCGGCGCAACTAAAAAATCGCTGATTAATTTTAGATTTTTTGCCCGCACCCCGATTTCTTCTTCAAGTTCGCGACGCGCGGCTTCTTCAGGCGTCTGCCCCTTTTCGATGCGACCGGCGGCAATTTCCAGCGAATAACGATTAATCACATAACGCCATTGTCGCACCAATGCCACGGTTCCATCGGCAAACAATGGCAAGGCTCCCGCGCCGCCATTGTGATGAACCAATTCCAAAGTCACCTCGCCTTTGTGCGCCGAATTAAAAGTGCTCAGGCTCATATCAAAAACTCTGCCTCGATGCAGATATTCTCGTTTTATCAGTTCGTGTGCCATATTTTTTAGCAATGAGTGATGGGTGATAAGTGATGAGTGATGAGTAATGGGTGATGAGTAGAGATAATCAAGTAAGAAGAATAAATATCTTAATGCCAGGCTATTGTTACTCGTTCAACGTTCCTACTTCAGATTTCAACCTTTCCGAAACTCATCACTCATCACTCATTACTCATTACTCATCACTCATTACTTTTTTTAATTCACTTGCCTTTCTTGTATGATTTTTTTCGCTTCACCGACAAGGTACAAAGAACCCGCAACACAAATCAAACCGTCTTCGGGCGTATGGTCGAGGGCTTCGCGAATCGCCAGTTCAACATCGGGCGTAAAGATCACCCGACCGGGAGCCAGATAAGCGATATTGCCCATTTTTTCGCTACTCGCAGCCCGTCGGTCATCGACTCTGGTTAAGATCACCACCTCCGGCAACGAAAACAATTCTTCTGCCATGTGCACATAATCTTTGTCATTCATCACGCCAAAAATCAGAGTTAAATGTCCATGCCAAACTTCTCTCAGGTAATTTCGCAAAGTTCTCGCGCCGGATTCGTTATGCGCGCCATCCAGCAAGAAAGCCGGCGCATTGTTGATAAACTCCAATCGTCCGGGCCAGCGCACTTCGCGCAACCCTCGGATGATGGCTTCCCGGGGAATCGTAAACCCCAAATCGGTCAGGGCTTCGGCGACTTCAATTGCCGTAACCGCATTATCAGCCTGATGCCGACCTCTTAAACCGGTCATCACCCTTTTGTAAGTATTTTTTGAAGAGTCGTAATCGAACACCACTGAGCCGAAATTATTCATGCGAATTTGATAAGGTTGATTGACATAAATCGGCGAGGTTTTCATTTGCATGCATCTTCGCGATAAAACATCATAAGCCGCTTCATAAAATTGCCTGCCGATGACCGGAATCACGCCTTCGCGAATGACGCAGGCTTTTTCAAAGGCAATCTCTTCGATGCTTTCACCGAGAATTTTTTGATGGTCAAAATCAATCGTTGTCACTACCGAGACGATTCTATCGGCGGCATTCGTGGCATCGAGTCTGCCGCCCAGTCCAACTTCGAGAACCGCGAGGTTGATGCGTTGTTCTCGAAAACAGGTTAAAGCGATGGCTGTGATCTGTTCAAAAAAAGTGGGAACGGTTTCTAAAATCCCGTCTGCGACCAGCGCCTCGGAAGTTTCTCTTACAAGGGTAGCGAGCCTCGCGAAATCATCACGCCGGATATTTTCTCCATTAATTTTGATGCGCTCTTCGATATGCACCAGATGCGGCGAGGTGTAGAGCGCCGTGCGATAACCCGCATGGCGGACGATGGATTCGACCATCGCAGAAGTTGACCCTTTACCATTGGTTCCGGCAATCAGAACCGATTGGTAAGCCTGGTCGGGGCTGCCTAAGCGGTCGAGAACCGCGCGAATATTTTCCAGGCGAAATTTCGCCGCGAGAATTTCGTGTCCAAGTCCATACAGGTAGCCTAAGGATTCGGAATAGTTCATACGTTAGCTGCTCAACGACAGGTAACAGAGTTTGTGGGTATAGTCGGGATGCTAAAGATGAGGCGCACCCTTTTCGCTTATTTTGCGAACATAAAATCGAAAGAACGAATTAAAAAATCGCGCAAATCTTTGCGCTCAACCACCGCATCCAGCATGCCGTGGTCGAGTAAAAATTCTGAACGTTGAAATCCCGGCGGCAATTTCTGGCGAATCGTTTGTTCAATCACCCGCGGTCCGGCAAAGCCGATTTGCGCCGCAGGTTCGGCAATATTGAAATCGCCGAGCATGGCGAAACTCGCGGTCGTGCCGCCGGTCGTCGGGTCGGTTAAAATTGAAATAAACGGCAACCCCGCTTCATCCACCTTTGCAAGTCCTGCGGAAATTTTTGCCATCTGCATCAGTGAGATTGCGCCTTCCTGCATGCGCATACCACCGGATGCCGAATAAATAATTAAAGCGGATTTTTTCTCTAAAGCTTTTTCAATGGCGCGGGCGATTTTTTCACCGACGACGGAACCAACCGAACCGCCGACGAAATCCAAAACCATCGAACAGATAATCGCAGGATAGCCGCCGACTTTGCCTTCGCCGGTTATCAAGGCATCGAGTGAGCCTGTAAGTTTCTGCCCCGCCTGCAAACGTTCGGTATAAGGCTTTTTATCTACGAATTTCAACGGGTCGTTGGAAACGATGCGGGTATCGTACTCAACCCACTGTTCATCATCAAAGGTTAAACGCAAGCGGTCTTGAGCAGGCAAGCGGTGATGATAATTACATTTCGGACAAACGCAGAGGTTGTCGTCAAATTCCCGTTTGAGAAGAAATTGACTGCACCCTTCACATTTAACAAACACCCCTTCGGTTTTGACGTGCCGTTCGTCTGTGAGAAGCGGCGCGGTCTTTTCATTTTTTCTTTTAAACCAAGCCATTTTTTAGTGATGAGTGATGAGTGATGAGTGATGAGTGAAATCAAGTAGAACCCTACTCATCACTCATCACTCACCGCTCATCACTTCTTCCTCTTACTAAAATCGGTCATTTTTTCCGGTACGCCTGCTCGTTTATTTACCAGCCTTGCCACAATAAACAGTAAATCGGATAAACGGTTCAAATAGATAATTGCATTTGCGTTGATTTCTGCTTGCGAACTGAGGGCGACGACTTTGCGTTCGGCGCGACGCGCGACGGTGCGCGCTAAATGAAGCGTTGCGCCAACTGCTGAACCGCCCGGCAAGATGAATTCTTTAAGTGGTTCCAGTTCTGCTAAAAATTTATCGGAAAAGGTTTCAAGGGCGGCGATAAAGGTTTCGGTAAGGCGCGGGACTTCCACACTGGCGGGGCTTGCGAGGTCTGCGCCAAGAGTAAATAAATCGTTTTGAATATGACTCAGGGTTTCATCTATTTCCGCATCCTGCAAATTGGCGCGCGCCAGACCGATGACCGAATTCAACTCATCGACATCACCGTATGCATCAACGCGCAGCGAAGCTTTGCTGACGCGCTCGCCGCCAACCAGTGAAGTTTCGCCACCATCGCCGCTTTTTGTATAAACCTTGGTGATTCGCATGTCTTTGCACTTCAAACAGACAGGCAATTGTAGGCATAGCCTCAACCATTGTCAAAGATGGTTAAAAAAGAAAAAACGGCTTTACCGGCACAGCTCACCAAAATCATCAAAGCCGTTTCGGGAAATGAAAACCAATACCTGCCAACCTAACCGGTGGAATTGAAAACCGGAAATATTATTCAACCAATTGCCGGAGTCGGGTTAAAGCAATTTATGGCATTTTAAATTAAATTAAAATTGCTCAGGCACAAAATTTTTCATGCCTTGACAAAACCATCGCTGAACCTTTCTCTTATCATTTTCGCTTTTATTAAGGAACCTATGGCAAAGACCAATATCGGAATCATCGGTCTCGGAACGGTTGGCACAGGAGTTGTCAAATTACTGAGCGATGACAAACGCTTTAAATTAAAACTCGCGGCAGTGCGCGACACCGACAAACCGCGCGAAGTTGACCTTGCCAACATTCGCGTCACCAATGACCCTTTCGAGATTGTCAACGACCCGGAAGTTGAAATCATTGTCGAAGTCGCGGGCGGCACTGAACCGTTTTATGAACTCACGAAACGCGCCATCGCTCAGGGCAAACACATCGTCACCGCCAACAAAGAACTCATCGCCAAACACGGCGCGGAACTTTTCAATCTCGCTAAACAACAAAACGTCACCATAATGTTTGAAGCGGCGGTTGGCGGTGGCATCCCGTTGATTTCAACTTTGCAACGCGGATTGCAGGCAAACGAAATTCAAAGCGTCGCAGGAATTTTAAACGGCACAACCAATTTCATCCTGACGCAGATGGAAACCAAAGGGCAAAGCTTTCAAGACGCTTTAGCCGAAGCCCAGGCGCTCGGTTTTGCCGAAGCCGACCCGACCAATGATGTCAAAGGGTTTGATGTGGCGTACAAAATCAACATCCTTGCCTCACTCGCGTTCGGGCGCTTTGTGGAACCCGGAGCCGTCTTTCGCCAAGGCATCACACGCATCACCGATTTGGACATCAAGACGGCGCGCGAATTCGGCTACCGTATCAAGATGATTGGACTGGCGCGGCGACAGGGCGACAAACTGGACATTCGCGCTCATCCCATGCTGGTTTCATTGAAGCATCTGCTGGCATCTGTGGAAGGCGCAAACAATGCCATTTTCATCAGCGGCAGCGCCGTTGGCGAAGTGATGTTAGTTGGCCCGGGCGCGGGACAAATGCCTACGGCATCGGCGGTGGTCGGTGACATTATCAATCTCGCGAGCGCCTTGCAACTCCCGGATTTCGCGCCGTATTTTCAACCAACCATCGGTGACACCGAACTTTCGCTCGGCTCGATGGATGAAAGCGAGAGCGCCTTTTACATACGCCTTGAAACCACAGACACGCCAGGCGTCATCGGCAACCTCGGGCACGCGCTCGGCGGTCACAACGTCAGCCTCCATAGCCTTGTGCAACGCGGGACAACTGCCGATGGCAATGCCACAGTAATTTTTCTTACACACAAAGCCAGTGAAATCAGTGTCTCGCGTGCCTTAAAAGAAATCGAAGCGCAAGCCACCACCAAACAAATCGGTGTGGCGCTCAGAGTTTTTGAATAGGAATCAGGATAGAGGATTCAGGATTCAGGTAGTAGTTCACATGGGTTTTCAAAACGAACATAATTCAATAGCAATTCAAAATGACCTGTTATTCATTGTTCTTTTCTCATGGTTACTACCGCCTTCATTTCTGAATCCTGAATCCTATATCCTGAATCCCGTATCCTGAATCCTGAATCCTGATTCTTGAATCCTATGATTGTACTGAAATTTGGCGGCACTTCTGTGAAGTCCGCAGCCAGAATTAAAAACGTCGCAAACATTATCGCCAGAGCATCCGAAACCGATGCGGTTGTTGTAGTGGTTTCGGCGATGGGCGATACCACGGATTATTTAGTCAAACTCGGCAGGCAAATTTCCCGCTCGCCAAATAAACGCGAACTCGATATGTTGCTCTCTACCGGTGAGCAGATTTCCATTGCCCTCGTGGCGATGGCATTGAATGAGTTGGGCAAAAAAGCGATTTCGATGACCGGCGCACAGCTTGGCATCCTGACTGAAAGCGTTCACGCATCGGCGCGTATCGTAGATATAAAAACCGACCGCATTCAACGCTACCTTGATGAAGGCTACATCGTAGTTGCCGCCGGTTTTCAAGGGGTAACGGAATCCGGGGATGTAACCACGCTTGGTCGCGGCGGTTCCGATACCACAGCGGTGGCGCTTGCCGCGGCGCTCCAGGCGCGCGTGTGTGACATCTACACGGATGTGAGCGGCGTCTATACGACCGACCCGAACCTCGTGCCAACGGCGCGACTGCTCAAAGAAATTTCTTATGAAGAGATGTTGGAAATGGCGCGGGTTGGCGCGCAGGTTCTCCATCCGCGCGCGGTTGAACTGGCGCGCAAACATAAATTGCCGGTTCGGGTGCGCAATACCTTCGATTATGAATCCGAAGGAACGATTTTAAGAGGAGCAGATGAAATGGAAATCTATCGCCCGGTAAGCGGCGTCACCGTCGATAAAAATCAGGCGCGAATGGTGATTTTAAAAGTGCCGGATCAACCCGGTATTGCCGGAAAAATTTTTGGCGCGCTCGCCGAACACCACATCAATGTCGATATGATTATTCAGGCGTTTCACCCGCAAAGTTCGGTCAATGATATTACCTTTACGATTAAACGCGATGATTTGGAAACCGCCAAACGGGTAATGGAAGCGGTGCGCGAACAATTAGGCGCAGAGGCGGTGCTCACCGACGAAGATGCTGCCAAGGTTTCAATTGTCGGCGCGAAATTGATGGATACACCGGATATTGCGGCGCGGATGTTTGGTGAACTCGGACGCAACCATATCAACATCAAAATGATTTCGACTTCTGATATTCGCATCAGTTGTGTGGTGAGCGAAGGTGATGCGGAAAAAGCTGTGCGTCTGGTTCACGACCTCTTCCATCTGGATGAAAACTAAAAATCGCGGTTCGTTTTATCGCAATTTTTCCTTTAAAATAGCGGAGTCGCCCGCAGGTAACCTGAGATGAAAATAGCTTCAATTGACATCGGCTCAAATTCCACTCACATGGTGATTATTCGCGCCGAACGTGGGCAACACCTGGAAATCATTGACCGCGAAAAAGAGGTCACGCGACTTGGCGCAGGTCTTCGCGATCACCGACTGGCAAAAGATGCGGTCGAACGCACCATCCTGACCTTGAAACGCTTCAAACAAATCGCCGAAGCCAACCGGGCAGACCTTATCATCACCACCGCAACCGCTGCCGTAAGAGCTGCGCAACATCCGGGAAAATTCCTTGAACGGGTACGCAAAGAGGTTGGTCTCAATGCCCAACTTTTACCCGGGGTCGAAGAGGCGCGGTTAATCGCCCTTGCGGTTGCAGAGGTCACCGATTTCAATGGTCGTCGCGCCTTAATCATCGACATTGGCGGCGGTTCTACGGAATTCATTATTACGTCGGGCGGCGAACCCGAACTCTTGCGCTCGGTTCGTTTGGGCGCGGTGTCGCTTACCGAAAAATTCATCAAAAAAGACCCGCCAGGCAAAGCTGAAATCAACAATTTGATTACCAACGTTCGCGCCGATTTGGCGCGGGTGATTCAAGAGATTAAAGAGATTGGTTTCGATTTTGTTATCGGCACTTCGGGAACGGTAATCAATATCACCGATGCCATCATTCAATCCGAAGCCGCCGATATTGATGATGAATTCGATTTTGAAGCCTTTTCGCAAACCATCACGCTCGACCAGATTGTCCGGCTCAATCAGCGTTTCGCCAAAAAAGATATTTATCAGCGCCGCAATATTCCCGGAGTTGAAGAAAAACGCGCAGACATTATCGTCGCCGGGGGGTTGCTGCTGGAAACTAGCCTTGCGGCACTCGGCGCAACCCAGATTACCAAATGCGACTGGGCTTTGCGCGAAGGGGTGGTGCTCGATTTCCTTAGAAAAAATAGCGCCGGCGATTCTGCGGTTGAACAATCACTGTTCGAGGGTTTGGAAACCCCGGAGCCTGCCGATGTGCGAATGAAGTCTGTGCTTTCGGTCGCCAGACATTTTGAATACGACCCGGCGCATTCACACCTCGTGGCAAAATTAGCCTTGCGGATTTTTGATGGCGCTCTCGAACTTCATGGATTAGGCAATGAAGAGAGAAAAATATTGCACTACGCAGCCTTGCTTCACGATATCGGCTACCGGGTTGCGCAAAATGACCATCATCGCCACGGACTTTATCTGATTAAAAATTCCGAGATGCCGGGATTTACCGCTAATGAAATCGCTATGATTGCCGCTGTCGTGCGTTATCATCGTGGCGATATGCCCAAGAAGGCGAAACATAAACGCGAAAAACGCGAGCACGAAGATTACTATTCGCTGAAACGGTCGCAAAGAAGCATGGTGTTGAAGCTTGCGGCGATCCTGCAAATCGCTGATGGATTGGATCGTTCACACAGTCAAAAGATTAAAGATGTCGAATGTCAGGTCAACGGCAATCAGGTCAATTTCAGGGTCAATTGTCTTGATTGTGATTTGGAAATCTGGTCAGCCGAACGCAAAGCCAAATGGTTCGGCAATATTTTTCATGTCGATATGAAGTTTGAAACTGCAAGCGTCGAACAACCTCAACTGGAATTGAATTTTGCCAGTGTCGGCAAATAATTGCGCAAGCGTTTTACCCGAACCGCAATAATCAATTCAATTGACACCGAAATCTGAAAATCATAGTATAAGGGCGTCGTTGGGGGCATTACTCACAAAACTCTAACTGATACAGCAAACCTATCCGAAGGGGGATTGGCATGGAAACCGATTCGAGAATCCCACAAAAATTATTCTTTCGCATAGGCGAAGTCTGCGACCTGATCAAGGTACAACCGCACGTTTTGCGCTATTGGGAAACTGAATTTCCGATGCTTGCGCCACAAAAGAATCGCGCCGGGCAACGGGTTTATCGCCGCAAAGATGTGGAGATGGTCGTGAGAATTCATAATCTGCTGTATGAGGAAAAGTTCACCATTGCCGGCGCTCGTAAACGCATTCTCGAAGAGACCAAAAAAGGCACCGCGCCACGGTTAAAAACGCCGCTTCGTGAAAAAGCGATTGAAGTTGAACGCGCCGACATCAAAGCCGTCTTTGATGAAATGGACGAAGATTTCGCAGATTTTGAAGATTCTTTTGCACCCGAGGCAGTGAACGAACCCATTCAAAAATCGGAAGCCGAAAAACCGGCGATGGAAGTTGTAACAGCCACTCAATCAACGAAGGAAAAAATTTCAACAGCCTCAACCAACCACCCGGCGGCATCGCCCGAAACCCAAAGACGCCTCAGATTCATCAAACACAATCTTGAGGAATTGTTGACACTGCTAAAGTCGGATGCTAGCATCAATCGTTCTGCTTGAGCTAAGTTTGACAATACGGGACGTGGCGCAGCCCGGTAGCGCGCTTCCTTGGGGTGGAAGAGGTCGCTGGTTCAAATCCAGTCGTCCCGACTCGCATATTGAATTACCCCTTTTACGAATGCCCAAATTTTCTTTGTGCTTTTATTGGCACACTAAAAACTTTTCAGCGTAAGCATCGCGGTCAAAGACCACTCCCTCAAACTCCCCTCAGTAAGTTCAATGGCAAGGCGCTCTAATATTCCAACCCTTCGCGCCGATGAGTTAGCAATGGACAACTCATTCGACCAGACCGATACGGTTCAGCAATTCAGTGAATCGCCTGTCCGCGCGCAAGCTGTCGAGCATCGGCTCTGCTTTGAGGAGGGCTAGGCTTGCTTCTTCTTTATTCTCAAAAGCCTTTTCAAGCCATTCAAAAGCCCGCTCTCGGTCGCCCAGACCTTCATAGATTAAAGCTATTTCATAAAACCATCGGGGATCGCGTTTATGTATCTTCACCAATTCACCAAGAATTTTATGTGCCTTATCTTTCTTGCCTGAAACGGCGTAGGTATGTCCAAGCCACACTTCTATGGTCGGGTTTTTTGAAAGACTGAGCGCCTTCTGATACTCTGCTATGGCTTCCTCAACCATCCCTTTTTGTTCGTAAGCTTCTCCCAGACGCCACCGCCCCACGCTGAAGTTCGGTTCCATCTCAAGTACCCGCCGGTATGCTTCAATCGCCTGATCATACTGGCGCGAGAAATAGAGGATGTGCCCTACGTCAGTGTTTATGATGAGCGAAAGCGGATCAAGTTCCTTAGCCCGATTGATCTCTTCGATGGCTTCAGGAAAGCGCCCCAGCGCTGCCAGATGGAAAGCATACCAATGATGGGCGGGCGGATAGTTTGGATTCAACTCGATGGCTCGCTTGAACAGCGTCTCGGCGCTCGCCCAGTCCCAGCGAACCGAAAGATAATATGCCTGAGTGGTAATCGCTTCGACGAGCTGATCATCAAGTTCCAGGGCTTTGCTCAACGCTTCAAGCGTTTTCGCTCCTTCACCATTGAAAAAATAACAGTCCGCCAGCCCCGCATAACCCAGGGCGTAGTTCGGGTCTATCGTGATTGCCTGCTGGAAATGTTCGGCAGCTTTCTTAAAATCCTCCGGCGTCCGTTTATTCCAGAAATAGCGACCCTTGAGGTACGCTTGATATGCCTCAAGGCTTTCGGTGTGACGTTGAGTCAGCCGCGCTTTCTCCTGTCCGGTCAGCTTCAGCGTCAAAGCTCCAGCCACCTGTTCAGTGATTAAATCCTGAACATCAAACAAATCAGTGCATACTTCATCGCACCGATATGCCCAAAGCGGCGACCCGTCCCTTACGCTCAGGAGCCGCACCGTCACCCGCATCTTATCGCCTGACCTTTGAATGCTCCCTTCAAGCACCGCGTCCACCCGCTGTTCACGACCGGCAGCAAGCGAATCCTGCTCCTGATCGCTGTACTTGCGGATGGCGCTGGTCGGGCGAATTTTAATTTGCCCAATGTTGCTGATCTTGGTTATTAACGTATCTGCCATTCCCAGTCCAAGGTATGCCTCGCGCTCACTGGTGTCCAACGTTTGGAAGGGCAGCACCGCAATGGATTTGATCGGCGGGTTTGAGGCAACCGGCGTTGAAAAGTTAGCGGTGATCAAGGCAGTCGTCACCACTGCAAACAATACGAAAGTGCTGATGGCAAGAATTAACCGGCGACGTTGCTTGACCATCTCAAACAAACTCGGCGGTTGTCGAACAATGGTTAGCTCATCCGCATCTCTTCTATCAACGATTGCCTCCTGAGCTTTGATTACCAGACGCTCGCGAGTGCGCCGCGCAATCAACATCTCGCCATTTTGCTTGCCGAGTTCCCGCACGCCGGCGACGAAGCGATAGCCAACTTTAGGAACTGTCTCGATGTATTGCCGGGCGTTCTGGCGTTCGCTCAAGGCTCTTCTCAAAGCGGCGATATTTTGCGTCAGGGTGTTTTCTTCAACGAAAGCATCTCGCCAAACTTCGTTAAGCAATTGTTCGCGGGTTAGGACGTGGCCGTGGTTTTGCACCAGCACCAGCAGAGTCTCGAACGCTTTGGGCGTAAGCGATACGGCGGCGCCATTATGTGAGAGCAATCGTTCGCCGGCATCCAGACGGAACTCGCCAAACTCGAAAATCTGTTGGTTGAAAGTATCCATCGCCGCTTTCACCAAACTTTCACAAAATTTTCACCCGTCTTTTGGGATTTCTGAACCGCCTTTGCTGTATTGGTGAGATTGTCGGAAATTCGCGGGAACCGTCGGTTCAGCAGCCCGTGGGTGAGCCGATTTTATCGCAAGTTTACTTCGGGAACAATAGGAGAGCGGCGTGAAAACTTCTCGGTGCATAGAGATTAGTATTGAACGTGAAGAGGTCTGCATCTTCCGGTTGCCAATCAATCGGACAACCGGAAGGTGTGCGACCTGCGGCGAGAAGACGCCAATGCTCACGCTGGAAGAAGCTGAAGTATTAACCGGAGAAAATTTGCTCAAGCTTCGTCAGTTGATGGCGTGTGGACAACTTCATTTCAATGAAAATCCTGATGGATGTTTATGGATTTGCCTCATTTCCCTTTTATCACCTTCACGTCAGGCTGAATAAACAGAAGGGTGGCTTGTATGGTAGCCCAACGGTAAGGGTGGGTGTCAGAGCAGGCGCTTTGGCGTGCTGATTTAGGTGAATAGAAATAATGGAGGGTACGATGATCAATCGAAAATTTGCTATCAAAAATCGAAGATTTCTTCAAAAGCACAGAACCTTGCTGGCGGGTGTTTGGGCGGGGTGGCTGTTCTTTTTACTCTTCCTACCGATGACCTCGGTGATTACGCCTAACCGTGTGCTGGCTGCCCCCGGCGACCTCGTTGCAGGCTTTGGCACGAACGGCGTCGTTTTTACTGACTTTGCCGGAGGCAATGACTCGGCGCAAGCCGTCGCCGTCACGCTGACTGGTAAGATCATCGCCGCCGGGTCTGCCACCGTACCCGGCAGTGGCACGGATTTCGCGCTCGCCTGCTACGACGAGAATGGAAATCTCGATCCGGCATTTGGTCAAGAAGGCAAGGTGACAACAGATTTCTTTGGCGCAAACGACGGGGGTAGGGGCATAGCCATCCAACTTGATGGCAAGATCGTCGTCTCAGGGTTCACAACAAACGGTAGCGAGAGGCAGTGGGCGCTCGCGCGTTTCAACCCGGACGGCTCACTCGACACGACATTCGATCAGGATGGCAAAGTCGTGTTGGATCTCGGCTCGACGTCGGAAGCCTTCAAGGTGGCTATGCAAGAGGATGGCAAGATTGTCGCAGTCGGTGATTCCCGACCGCAGAACAGCCTGGAATTCACCATTGTACGACTCAACCCGGCGGACGGGTCACTCGATAATACTTTCGGTACAAATGGCGTGGTGCGGATTGACTTTGGCAACGCTGACCGAGCGATTGATCTGGCGATTGACAACGAGAACATCTTTGTTTGCGGGTTCGCGGTCAAGAGCGCGACCGATTCCAATTTCGGCATCGTTCGATTGAACCTCGCTAACGGCAGTTTAAATCCTGCCTTCGACGGTGATGGCAAACGCGAAATAGATTATTTTGGCAAGCAGGACGGCGCGCAGGCTATCTCCATCCGGCAACCTGTCGCGCCGGTGAATGTACCCCACTTAATCGTCGGCGGCAACGCAATCAACACGGGAGCGGAGGATTTTGCAGTCGCTGCTCTCGATTTCAACGGCAATCTCATCCCTTCGCTCTTCGACCAAGGTTTGGCGACATTTGATTTTAATGGTGTCAGAGACCTGCTTTTCGATTTGGACATTCAGCCGGACGGTGACATCGTTGGCGCAGGTTGGGCTGGCAGCGGAGCGAATTTCGATTTGGGCATAACCAAGTGGGATCGTAATGGCCGTCTGGATTCAAACTGGGGGTTACAGGGCGAGTACACCTTTGATACGGCTGCGGGTGGGAATAACGTCGCCTTTGATGGAATCATATACGGGGCTAATCTTATCACCGTCGGCACAAGCATCAACCCGGTTACCCGAAACGACGACTTTACGATCACCCAGCACGAGAACGAGAAGTTTGTCGAGTTCACAAAGACCGCTTCGCCCGACCCGGCGGTGGAGGGCGATTTAATCACCTACACGTTCACGATAAAGAACCTCACAGACAACACTATTGATTTCTCGATCTTGGATTTCTTCTCTGAAAAAGTCAGCTTTGATCAAGCTAAAAATCCTCTTTGGATCGAAGATCCAGGGCTGGGCATAGAAGAAAGCGCGCTTACTAAAACCTTAACGGTCAGAAACATGGAAATCAAAGAAGTCATTCTGGTTCTCCGTGCTATGTCATCGGGGTCTGTGCAAAATAATGCCGAGCTACTTTATAAGATCGGCGGGGATTTTACAGTTGTTGAGAAAAATAGCATTCTTGCAAAAGCCAACGTGCGGCACGAGGTGACAAAGAATGAAATCACCGGCGTTACGCGAGATGGCAAGAATCTGAATGTCACCGTTAATTCAACCGGCGCAACCCAATCAAGCGCAATCGCGCCCAACGGCTTCGAGCCGCAAGCCGCGTGCCCGGTCGTCCTCTTTGATGGAGTGGAGCAACCGACCAAGCTCGACCCCGATAATCCTTCAACTGTGCTCATCGTCAAGAAAGGCTTCAAGAGAATCACGCCCGGTCAAACTGTGATGATCAAGGTGCGGCTGTGCAGCGGCATCGAGACCGATGTCTTTCTCTACACCCGCCCGCAATGACCGATCAGCGTACAGCCTTAAAGCTGTACGCTGATCCTTCGCCTATTTTCAAGAAACTTATTTGCCAATTCCCAGAAAGGAGATTTTTTATGAGCATCAACCTGATTCTCAGTCTGCGTGACATTACTCTTCTCAAACTACAAGAAGGTGATGAGGATGAAATCTATGTCATCGGCGGCGTAAAAATCACTAGAGACGGCAATCCGGTGGTAGCTAAATCTAAATACTTTGCCTCTTCAAACGTGATGACTTTTACGCAATCCGACAAAGGTCAACCGCGTCGCCTCAACCCGCAAGGCGATGTCTATGACGAGGTACTTGAGGACGACGAGGTTGCTTACACGCGCATCTATGTCGTTGAACACGACGCTGCCTCTACCGTTCAGGACATTACCGGAAAGCTCCGTGAATTTTTGGAGAACACCGACCTGTCTGAACTGCTTGAGAATACGCCACTCGAACAGGGCGCAGACCTGGCAAAGATTCTCCTGGAGTTTATTGACACGCTTGGCAACATCTTCGATGAAGATGACATTATCGGTGAGTGGCAAAAAACCTATCGAATGAAATCCATCAAGCGCGAGATGAGTGCCAGAAACGCCAGAGTTTTGAGCGACAAAATTTCTTTCGCCGCAAACATGGACGATGCCTTGTATGAACCGGTGACCGCGGAAGCCTTTTTTATAAGTCAGAAATAATTGATTTCTGACAACCCCTGTCGCCTCCCGATTGACATCGTGTGGGCGAACGATAACCCACCATTCCCGTTACTAAGCAAAAGACCGGTCAGTGCCACCCTGCTAACACTGGTGGCACTGACCCATCTTGCCTGACGACCAGCGATTGCCCTGCCAATTATTTGCGCTCGACTGATTTCCCCAACGAACGTATAATAACGAATTTATTATTACACGTGATTGCTTGCTGTGAACGGATGTCCCCCTGAACTCCTCTTCACTGCGCCGTTTTTCTAACTATGCCGAAAATATTAGTTACTAATGATGATGGAATTCATTCGGAGGGGATTATCGCTTTGGCAAATGCGTTAGCCGAAGTTGCTGAAATCGTAGTTGTCGCGCCCGCGCATGAAATGAGCGCGGCTTCGCGCTCACTCACCCTGACGCGCCCCCTGCGCATTGATAAAATTGATGAGCGCCATTTTGCGGTTGATGGCACGCCGACCGATTGCGTCACCCTGGCGATGAATAAAATCCTGATCGACAACCCGCCGGATATGGTCTTTTCGGGAATCAACAAAGGCGGCAACCTCGGTGATGATGTCACCTATTCGGGAACCGTTGCAGGCGCGCTGGAAGGCTCGATGTACGGATTGCCGAGCGTCGCCCTCAGTTTAATCGGGCGCGGCGAATTCAATTTTAAATACGCAGCAAACTTAGCCGCAGACCTCGCCGGTTTAATACTAAAGAGCGGATTGCCGCTTGGCACTTTACTCAATGTCAACATTCCGCCGGGCGAAATTAACGGCATCCGATATTCACGACAAGGCGCAAAAACCCTGCGTCCCACCATTGTCGAAGGCACTGACCCGCGCAAACGCTCTTATTATTGGATTGGCGAAGAGACCCCCACCTGGAACGACGAACATGGAACCGATTATGAAGCTGCACGACAGGGACTGGTTTCGATTACGCCGCTTCGCAATGATTTAACCGATTACCGAATTCTTGAGGAACTTAAAAACGGGTTATGGGATGTAGCCCCGAAAGAACATTTGAAATGAGACCGATTTTCGACACCCCAACCGCAAACCTTTATAAAAGCCAACGCGAAAAGATGGTCGAGTTATTGCGTCAACGCGACATTCGTGATGAACGCGTCTTGAAAGCCATGATGGATGTCCCAAGACACCTCTTCGTTTCCGAAGCGCTCGCCGCCAATGCCTACGGCGACCATGCCTTGCCCATCGGTGAAATGCAAACCATCTCTCAACCCTACATGGTTGCGCGCATGACCGAACTGCTTGAAGTCAATAAAAATTCGACGGTATTGGAAATCGGCGCGGGTTCCGGTTATCAAACCGCTGTGCTGTCACAGCTCGCCGGAAGAATTTTTGCGCTTGAACGAATCGGCGAGCTTGCCAGAATCGGACTCGCCAATATCCGCAAACTCGGGTGTTATAACGCCACCATAAAAAATCTCGATGGCACAATCGGGTGGGCTGAATACGCGCCTTATGATGCGATACTGGTAGCCGCCGGAGGCCCGGATATTCCGCAACCGCTGCTTGAACAACTCGCGCCCGGTGGTCGGTTGGTGATTCCGGTTGGCAACGATAAAAATCAACGGTTAATCCGTGTGATAAAAACCGAAACCGATATACACTATGAAGACCTGGGCGCTTGCGTGTTCGTTAAATTAATCGGTAAACATGGCTGGTCGTCATAACTCCGAATGCGAATGAGGAAATATTTTATATGGAATTAATCAAGTCACTGATTGATCTTTTTTTACACCTTGATAAACACTTGAATGAAATTATTCGTGACTACGGTGTATGGACTTATCTGATTCTTTTCCTCGTCATTTTTTGCGAAACCGGACTGGTGGTCACGCCGTTCCTGCCCGGTGATTCGTTGCTCTTTGCCGCCGGCGCTCTGGCTGCAACTGAGGGCAGCCCGCTCAGTGTCTGGTTATTATTTTTCCTTTTATGCATCGCTGCGGTTATCGGCGATACGGTGAATTATTGGATTGGCGCAAAAATCGGTCCCAAAGTTTTCACTCAGGAAAAATCGCGATTTTTCAAGAAAGAGCATCTCCTTCGCACGCAAAAATTTTATGAAAAATATGGCGGCAAAACGATCATCATTGCCCGCTTCATTCCCATCGTTCGCACCTTCGCGCCGTTTGTTGCCGGTATCGGCACCATGAACTATTTCAAATTTATCAGCTATAACGTCATCGGCGGTATCCTGTGGGTCAGCATCTGCCTGTTTCTCGGATATTTCTTCGGCAATATCCCCATCGTGAAAAAGAATTTTTCTCTGGTGATTCTGGCAATCGTGTTTATCTCTGTGCTTCCGGCAGTCTTTGAAATTATTCGCAGCCGGTTTAAACCAGCCGCATCGGTTGCCGATTAAATGTTCGAGCATTTCTAAAATAATTTTTTACAGATTCAATGTCGGTTTGATGGGAAGGGGTTTATCTTTTTCCGTGTAAGTGATTTTTTCTAAAAAGAGACCCGATGGCGGAGCCGTGTTTGCCGCAATATCGAAAATCTGCTTTGCCGCTTCCCGGCGTGAATCCAACAAGGCGCTAAATTGCTCAACCGCTAAATTGCCGCGCCCAACGGCAGCCAAAGCGCCGACGATGCGCCTGACCATCTTCCATAAAAAGTGTGACGCGCCAATTCTCAAGACGATTAAATCGCCTGCCACTTTCAGTTCGCAACCTTCGACAACTACGATGGTGCTTTTCTCTTCTTCGCGTTTATCACTGAATGCCACAAAATCATGGCGACCTGATACCAAGCAGGCGGCTTGCTGCATTTTCTCAATATCCAGAGAATCTTTAATCCACCAGACATATTTTTTGGCAAACGCCGACCGCCGCCGCGATATTTGATAAAGGTAAAATCTCAATACCGCATCGTGACGCGGGTGAAAATTATGACGCGCTTCTTCGACGGATAAAATATTGATGTCAGAAGGCAACCGGTCATTCAATACCCGAATTAATTCAAGCGGGCGCAGCATTTTTGCGGCGCGCAATCGCGCCACCTGCCCCAGCGCGTGAACCCCCGCATCGGTTCTTCCGGCGCCACTCAATTCAACCGGCGCTTTGAAAAAATCTTCAGCGGCACGACGAATTTCGCCGGCAATGGTGCGGGCATTTTTTTGCTCCTGCCATCCGTGATAGCGCGTCCCTTCATATTCAATTGTCAGTTTCCAGGTCGGCATAAATTCAACCGTTCAGAGCTTGCTGAACAAAGCTCACGATGTCAAATCGTCGCCGTTCATTCATTTGGTTCAGAAAAGCCGCATTTCAGTTGACACCAGGTGATTGCTATTTTATTATCGCCACGAACAATAAATACTTAATTTTTATAAGAAAAATGTCATTGAATTCTATAGATTATAAGATACTGGAAATTCTTCAAAAAGATGCGCGCATTACCCAATCCGAACTCGCCGCGGCGGTCGGATTATCACAACCGGCGGTTGCCGACCGCATGCGAAAACTCGAACAGGACGGGGTCATCCTGCAATATGCCGCCCGCATCGATGCGCGTAAATTAGGCAAAGACATCACTGCCTTTATCGGTGTCGGCATCGACCATCCCAAACACAATAAAAATTTTGCCCGCAAAATCATGGGCTTATCCGAAGTCCTGGAATGCCACCACGTCACCGGTCAGGATTCCTATTTATTAAAAGTCAAAATTGAAAATACCGAAAAGCTGGATGAATTAATTTCCGAACATATTCGCACCATCCCTGGGGTCACGCGAACTCACACGGCAATTGTTATGTCTTCGGTTAAAGAGTGTTCATACATCGCAACACCGGAAAAAAATTCACAGCCTGTACAGCGCAACCCAAAACGAAGTAAATAGCTTGCTGATATTTTTTACTGAAAGGAAATAACATTGATAAACAAACCCGCACCCGCAACCGGCGCGCTCTTATCTCTGCCGCTCACTCAGACAGCCTCTTATCGATTCGCTCGTCGCATGTCCAAAATCGGCGTATCGGCGGTTCGTGAAATTTTAAAAGTTACCGAACAACCCGACATCATCTCTTTCGCCGGGGGACTTCCCGCCCCGGAATTATTTCCCGTCGAAGTCATCGCCGATGCGCACGCTGCAGTGTTTCGCGAAAGCGGCGCTCAGGCAATGCAATATAGCACGACAGAGGGCTGGATGCCGCTGCGTCAATGGATTGCCCGACGTCAGGAATCGAGAGGAATCCATTCAGACGCCGGAAGAATCCTCATCACCACAGGGTCGCAGCAAGGTATTGACCTGGTTGCCAAAATGTTTATCAATCCCGGCGATAAAATCATCGTGGAAAACCCGACCTATCTTGCTGCGATTCAGGTCTTCAATGCTTATGAAGCTGAATTCGTTACCGTTGAAAGTGACGATGACGGCATGCGCGTCGATGAAGTCGGACAGGCGATTATCGAACATCATCCGAAATTCATTTATATTGTCACCGATTTTCATAATCCCAAAGGAACTTCGCTAACCCTTGAACGCCGCAAACAATTGATTGAAATATCGCGACGTTTTCGCATCCCGATTTTGGAAGACAACCCCTATGGTGAATTGCGTTATCGCGGAGAGTTGATTCCGTCACTGGCATCACTCGATAAAGACGGGCTGGTGATTTATCTCAGTACCTTTTCAAAAACCCTGAGTCCCGGAATGCGCATCGGTTGGGTTTCGGCTCCCGAAGAAATTTTTCAGGAACTGGTGGTTTGTAAACAGTCTGTCGATTTGCATACCTGCACCATCGAACAACGCGCAGCGGCAAAGGCTTTGGAAATTTTTGATTATGAAGCGCACATCAAAAATTTACGTCAGGTTTATGGTGAACGATGTTTAACCATGATTCACGCGATTGAAAAATATTTCCCAGCCGAAACCCAATGGACACGACCCGAAGGCGGGCTGTTTTTGTGGTTGGAATTTCCTGAAACTCTCGATGTCAAAGCGCTATTTCGCGATGCCCTCGCTGAAAAAGTCGCTTTTGTACCCGGCGCGCCATTTTTTGCGGTCGAAGCGCGCCAGCATTTCGCCCGTTTGAACTTTTCCAACAGCAAACCTGCAATGATTGAGGAAGGCATTCGCCGACTCGGGCAAGTCATTAAAAAGCAACTTTCGTGAAAGGAATTTTATGAGCAGTAAAAATTTCATCATTGCTGATGTGTTTACCGAAAAACCGTTCGGCGGCAATCAACTCGCGGTATTTACGGATGGTTCGGGATTGGATACGGAGGTCATGCAGACCATCGCCCGCGAGATGAATTATTCGGAAACCACCTTTTTGCTTCCCCCGGAAAAAGGCGGCGATTTTCGCGTGCGGATTTTTACCCCCGCCAGTGAATTGCCGTTTGCCGGTCATCCCATCGTCGGAACCGGCTATGCAATCGTTTCCGAAGGGTTGAAAGCCGTCGAAGATGGCTTAACCACGGTTCGCCTCGAAACCGGAGTGGGTGAACTCGTGGTTAAAGTTACCACTTTAAATTTGGCAGCCAAACAACTCGGTGATTCGACCATGACCCAACCGCTCCCCGAAGTGAAATCGCGCTGGACGGATTTACCCAGACTTGCAAAAGCCTTGTCGCTGGACGCGGCAGATATCGAATCCACGCAATTGCCGGTTGAGGTCATTTATAACGGCATTCCGGTGATGATTATCCCTCTGGCTTCGCTGGCAGCCTTGCAAAAAATCAAAGTCGATACCGGCGCGCTTGAAGCCATCAGCCGTGAAGCGGGGGCGATTACCGTGATGGTGTTTTGCCGGGAAACAGCTATGCCGACGAGCACGGTGCATTGCCGAGTATTCGTCCCCGTCGAAGGCATTGCCGAAGACCCCGCCACAGGTTCCGCAAACGGACCCCTGGGGTTTTATTGCGTTCGCCATCGGTTGGTTGAATGGCAACCGACAACCAAAATTATCAGCGAACAGGGGTTTGAAATGAAGCGTCCAAGCCTTATCAACATTGAACTTGACCTGGAACCGGCAACCGGCGAGGTGATGAACATTCGCGTTGGAGGTGGAGTTGTGATTTCCGGAAAAGGCGAAATTTTCATATAATCGAATCGGAATAGGCAGCTTAAAGGATGACAAACAACATACAATAGAATGAAAAACCAGATGTTTTTCTTCTCCTTTCATCCTGAATGCCTATTCCGCACTTCCCTCCCTGCAATAAAAATATGACCCACAAAATAAAGCTTCGACAGGCAACCGCAAGTGATATGGAATCAGTCCATCAATTGATTGTCGCGCTCGGTTACCCGGATATTTCCAAAGAAAAATTTCATGAGGGGTTCAACGCAGTAATCAATCACGCGGATTCGACCGTTTTCCTGGCTACTGATGGTTCGGAAAAACCGCTTGGCTTGATGACCCTCTCAAAACGTCCACAACTCCGGCTTGCCGGAATGATTTTATGCATAGATGAACTTGCGGTTCTGAATGAAGCCAGAGGCTCAGGCATCGGAAGCGCGCTTTTAGATAAAGCCAAAGCGTTTGCCGGAGAAATTCAGGCGGTCAGAATCGAACTGCATACCAATCGAATGCGGGAAAGTTACCGGCGACAATTTTATCTGAAAAACGGCTTTATCGAAGCCAATTCCGCGTTGATGCGAATTGACCTCGGTTGAGTCATCCATCGTGCTTGACTACGATGGGTCAATCCTTTAGTTTTGATAGTTCTTTTATGAATGGTTTCGCAAATCATTTGTCATCATGGGCAAATATGAGAGGAGATAAATATTATGGGAATTAAAGTTGGAATTAACGGATTTGGCAGAATCGGACGAAACATTTTTCGCGCCGCGATGAGCGGCGGCGATTTCGATTTTGTTGCGGTAAATGACATCACCGATACGAAAACCCTGGCGCATTTACTCAAATATGACTCGGTTTTAGGAAATCTGGATGCGGATATTAAAGCGGGTGACGGTTCGATCAACGTCAATGGCGATGAATTCAAAGTATTTTCCGAACGCGACCCCGGAAAAATCGATTGGGGTTCGGTTGGAGCCGAAATTGTTATCGAATCGACGGGGCTTTTTACCAAAGCCGAAGACGCCGGTAAACATCTTCGCGATGGCGTTAAAAAAGTCATCATTTCGGCACCCGCCAAAGGCGAAGACATTACCATCGTGATGGGCGTCAATCATGACAAATATAATCCTGCGGAACATCACATCATTTCCAACGCCTCGTGCACAACCAATTGTCTGGCGCCGGTTGCCAAAGTCTTACACGACAATTTCAAAATTAAAAAAGGCTTGATGAATACCATTCATTCCTACACCAATGACCAGCGGTTGCTCGACCTGCCGCATAAAGATTTGCGCCGCGCTCGTGCCGCCGGGCTTTCCATCATTCCGACGACCACAGGCGCAGCCAAAGCCATCGGTCTCGTGCTACCCGAACTCAAAGGCAAACTCGATGGCATTTCGCTTCGCGTTCCGACCCCGAATGTTTCGGTAGTCGATCTGGTTGCCGAAGTCGAAAAAGAAACCAGCAAAGACGCGATTAACGCCGCCATGAAAGCCGCCGCCGAAGGCGAATTGAAGGGCATTTTGCAATATTGCGACGAGCCATTGGTCTCGATTGATTTTCGCGCCAATCCGCACTCATCCATCCTTGATGCAGACTACACGGCAGTCATGGAAGGCACGATGGTGAAATTACTGTCGTGGTATGACAATGAGTGGGGTTATTCTTCCCGCGTCGTTGATTTGATGCGTTACCTCGTTGAAAAAGGTTTGTAATTTCCTGTGCTTTGTACGTTGGTGAAAGGCGAAAACCCGACACCAGGTACAAAGCACAAAATACCCAGCACAACTCATGGCAAAACTATCAATTTCAGATTTGGAACTTTCAGGTAAACGCCTGTTGATGCGCGTCGATTTCAATGTGCCGCTGGATGAAAATCGCCAGGTCACTGATGACACACGTATACGCGCTGCGCTTCCGACGATTCAATACGCGCTCGATAAAGGCGCGCGCTTGATTCTCGCGTCGCATCTCGGACGTCCAAAAGGTAAAGTGGATGCCAAATATTCGCTTGCGCCTGCGGCTCTCAGGCTCAGTGAACTGTTGGGTCGCGAAGTCAAACTTGCGCCGGATTCGGTTGGCGATGAAGTCAAAGCGATGGTTGACACCCTGGCATCGGGCGAAGTCCTGATGCTAGAAAATGTCCGTTTTCATGCGGGTGAAGAGAAAAACGACAGCGAATTTGCCAAACAACTCGCAGAGTTTGCTGACCTCTATGTCAACGATGCCTTTGGCACGGCGCACCGCGCGCATGCTTCGACCGAGGGCATCACCCATTTTGTCGATAAAAGCGCTGCGGGTTTTTTGATGGAAAAAGAGTTGCGCTATTTAGGTCAGGCACTCGAAAACCCTGACCGCCCGTTTGTGGTTATTCTTGGCGGCGCAAAAGTTTCCGATAAGATTGCGGTGATTGAAAACCTGCTCAAATCTGCCGATGCGATTTTAATTGGCGGCGCGATGGCTTATACCTTTTTAAAATCACAAGGCATTGCAACCGGTCGTTCACTGGTCGAAGATGACAAACTCGATTTAGCGAAAGATTTATTGCAACGCGCCAACGCCCAAGGGGTTGATTTGCTGCTGCCGACCGATAACCTCGTGGTCGATAAAGCGGCAATGGATAGCGGCGCAGAATCGCTGGCATCACATCTTTGTTCGGTTCAAGAAATCAAAGCGCATGAAGCGGGGTTGGACATTGGGGATGAAGCCATCGCGAGTTTCGTCGAAAAAATCCAAGGCGCAAAAACCATTGTCTGGAACGGGCCAATGGGCATGTTTGAACGCCAACCTTTCGATAAGGGAACGCGCGCGATTGCTGAGGCAGTGGCATCAAGTTCGGCGATTACCATTGTCGGTGGCGGCGATTCGGTGGCAGCAGTTTCTGAAGCAGGCGTTGCCGACCGCATCACCCATATTTCGACCGGTGGTGGCGCCTCACTCGAATTTTTAGCCGGTGATGTTTTACCGGGAGTCGCCGCGCTCAGTGAGAAAGCATGAGTTCAGGTTTAAATTTATGAGTAAACGGATGAAGTGTGTAACCATCATTTTGATTTTTTGTTGTGCAGTTGCCATTCAAGGTTGCAACCGCAAGCCGGCATACAGCGATATAAAAACGGATGAACCCAAAAGGGCGGCGGAAACCAAGGCGGAAAATAGCGAAACGGTTGCGCCAAATTCAAATACGGCAACCGACCCGGTCGCTAAACTTGACCAACAATTGCCAAACAGCAACACGGCAACGCCTGCGACACCGTCTAAAACCGTGAGACCTTCTTTCCTGGATACGTCCAAAGGTGAAATTATCGACCTTCCCCGTTATCCGAATGCGGCAATGACCAATATTCAATATGGGCCAAAGGAAGACCTGTTGATTGCTTTTATGGTTTTTCAAGCTTATGACACGGTAGATAAGGTCGCTGCATTTTATGATAAATCGATTAAGAGTAAAGGCTGGACGGTGGTCAGCAGAACCAACGACGCGGCGTTTTACGAATGGAATCTGAAAAAAGGCGAAAGTGATACCGGGGCGGTGAAGGTGATGTTTGATGAATCGAATAAAACTGTCCTCATCAGTTTAACCCGAACCGAACCCAACCCCGAAAAGAAGGCTCAATAAATTAGAGGAATTATGCGAAGACCGCTCATTGCCGGAAACTGGAAAATGTTTAAAACCATTGGTCAATCCCTGGATTTCGTTCAGGCATTTAAACCCTTAGTCAATTCGGCGACGCATTGTGATATTTTCATCGCCCCGCCGTTTACTGCCATTCAAGCGGTTGCTGGCAAACTCGAAGGCGCCAATGTTGGCGTCGCCTCGCAGGATGTCGCAGCGGAAACCGGTGAAGGTGCATTTACCGGGGAAGTCTCTGCGGCAATGTTGAAAGACGCCGGAGCCACCTATGCCATCATCGGACATTCGGAACGTCGTCAGTATTATGGCGAGACCGATGAATCGGTAAATAAAAAGATTCGCGCGGCAATCGCTGCCGGGTTAAAACCCGTCGTCTGTGTTGGTGAAACGCTTCTGGAACGCGATGCCGGAAGCGCAGAAGCAGTCGTGGGCAGGCAGTTAAGCGAAGGACTCAAAAACTTGACACTCGAAGAGGCGTCACTTATTATAACCGCTTACGAACCCGTATGGGCTATAGGCACAGGGCGCACTGCCACTCCTGAAACAGCCGAACAGATGCACGCCTTCATCCGTTCCCGTGTTCAAGAGATGTTTGGAAACCAGATCGCCGAAGGGATGCGAATTCTGTACGGTGGCAGCGTCAAGCCTGACAATATCGCGGCGTTGATGAATCAACCGAATATTGATGGCGGCTTGGTCGGCGGCGCGAGTCTTGAGTCTGAGGCGTTTGCAAAAATCGTAAATTACAAGTAGAGGCAAAAGCGTTGTATTACATTTTAATGACCCTGTTTATTCTTTCGTGTTTCGTACTGATTATCTTTGTGTTGTTGCAACCCGGTAAATCGGACGCTTCAGCGGTGTTTGGCGGAGGTGCCAGTTCAACCGCATTCGGTCCCAGAGGAACACAGACGGTACTTGCGAAAATCACCATTGCCGCGGCGATTATTTTCTTTCTCATCGCGTTCCTATTTTCAATTCCGGGTTTGTTCACCAAGCGTTCGGTCAGCGAAGGTGTAGCGCCCGAAGCCGCCGCACCGGCTCCGGCTCCAACTGAACAACCGCTTCCTCTAACCCCGCAACCTAAAACCCCGGCTGCACCGGCAACTCAAAACGCCACGACACCGGCAGGTAATAGCAGTACCAAACCCGAAGAGAAGAAACCGGAAGCGCCGAAACCGAATAGTTCAGGCAAAGCGCCGGATAAGAATAAAAAGTGATTTTGACTTTAGTTTTATAGCGATTTTATCGCATTGGTATTTGTTAAAACAAAGTTACGGGGATGTGGCGGAACCGGTAGACGCGCACGTTTGAGGGGCGTGTGGGGCAACCCGTGAGAGTTCGAGTCTCTCCATCCCCATTCCATCTTTATTTTGATGGCAATCGATTGATTAACCTTGCGGGTTCGAGTCCCGCCTTCGCGACCGACTCTCTTTCCACAATCTTTAAACTTCATTTTCCAACCGATCAAGTTCCATGTCATTGAATGAAACCGGGTCTTCAATCGGTTCCAGGTGTGTGGTAATCGTCACATCAACCAAAACCTTGCGAATCTCTTCTTCAATCTGTTCAACCAGGTCATGTCCTTTTTTCACGCTCCAACGACCGGGCACCAGAACATGAACGGTTAAAAATTTTCGCGCCCCGGCTTGCCGCGAACGCAAGGCATGAAAATCAATCCCCTGCTGTTTGTATTTATCAAATATCGCTTGAATGGCATCCCGCTCGGCAACCGGCAAAGCTCTATCCATCAACCCCAGAGTCGAGCGCCTCACCAGTTGAAATCCCGTCCACACAATATTTACTGCCACGGCGATGGCAATAATCGGGTCTAGTCGTTTCCATCCGGTGAGGGTAACTAATCCGACTCCTAAGATCACCCCCGCTGAAGTCCAGACATCGGTGAGCAAGTGATGGGCGTCGGCTTCGAGGGTAATCGAATTGGCTTCGCGTCCGACATTTAACAAAATCCTCGCCACTGCGAAATTAATGATCGAAGCAAAGATTGAGATGATGATGCCGATGCCGGTTTGTTCGATTTCTTTCGGCATAATCAACCGTTCAACCGCAGCAATACCGATGCTCACCGCCGCAATCAAAATCAAGCCGCCTTCGACGCCGCTCGAAAAATATTCGGCTTTGCTGTAACCGTAAGGATGTTCTTCATCGGGCGGTCGCGCAGCAATGGTGAGCATCGCCAGCGCCATCAGTGCGCCAACCAGATTGACGATGGATTCAAGGGCATCCGAAAGCAATCCGATGGAACCGGTTACCCAATAAGCCAGCGATTTCAAAAGGATGGTGGCTATAGCGGTGACGATTGATAGATAGGCATAACGTTTGAGAGAGATTCGGTTCATCGCAGGTTTAAACTCTAGCAAGCCGATTAACTTTTTCAAATCGAATTCAAGTTGGCTTTGTCTGAAAGGCGTTTGCTGGCTATATTTTCAGTTCAAGGTTTTCATTCAGCCCCTCAGAGTCAAGGAGACCATATGTCAGACGAAACCCCGATGCAGGAAAACATCACGACCATTCGTTATGCAGGAGCCGAGCAGTTTGTCGGTGAATCGGTATCCGGTCATTCAGTCATTGCAGATTTTCGCCACGATAATCAATCGGCTCCGTCACCGATGGAATTATTATTGATTTCGCTTGGCGGTTGCACAGGCGCAGATGTAGTCAACATCCTGCAAAAAAAACGCCAGCGGATTACCGATTACCAAATCGAAATTCGCGCCCAAAGACGCGATGAACATCCACGCATCTATACGAGCATAGAAGTTTTGCACAAAGTTCGCGGTTTCAATGTTGATGAAAAAGCCGTCGCCCGCGCCATCGAATTATCGGAAAGCAAATATTGCAGCGTTTCAGCGATGCTCGCGGCGTCTGCAAAAATCACCGCGCGTTTTGAGGTAACTCAAGAAGTGACGACTCAATGAAAAACCGCGCCCACGAATATCGCAGGCGCTTAATGTTTGCGACATTCAAGCAGGTCGGTCAGTGGAACGACTAACCACACGGAAATGGAGGAGTCCCCCATGCGTCTACGTTTTTCTTTTTTAACCGCTATCACCTTACTGATTGGTGTTTCTGCCATCGCACAAACCGCAACTCAGTATCAACAACCTCCGGCAGACATTGTGAAAATGTTAGAAGCTGCGCCGTTCCCGCAAGCCCAGGTCAGTCCCGACGGCAAATGGCTGTTGCTTAGTGAACGACCGGCGATGCCTTCCATCACTGACCTTGCGCAACCGATGTTGCGGCTTGCAGGCACGCGCATCAGCCCGAAAACCAACAGCACATTTTTATCACAGGGCATAACCAGGCTGACGCTCACCGATTTGACCACCAAAAAATCGCGTGACCTAACCTTGCCGCCAAATCCTAAAATCGCTTATGTCAGCTGGTCGCCCGACGGTCGCCGCCTGGCGTTTTCACAACCTGTAGCCAACGGCTTGGAACTCTGGCTTGCTGATGTGATAACGGGAAAATCCTCAAAAGTAGCGAGTGTTTGGTTGAACGCAACCACTGGCATGCCTTATCAATGGTTGCCCGATAGCAGCGGCTTAATCTGCAAAGTGGTGCCGAAAGCGCGCGGCGCGGAACCCAAAGCGCCCGAAATTCCAAACGGTCCCAAAATTCAGGAATCGCTTTCGGGTGAAAAAGCCGCGGTTGCAACTTTCCAGGATTTGCTCAAAAACGCTTACGATGAAGCCTTATTCAAATATTATTTCACTGCCGAACTGGCGCGCGTTGACCAGAGCGGTAATGTGACCGCTCTTGGACAAAGCGGTATTTTTGATGATTTCGATATTTCGCCCGATGGCAAATATGTTTACGCGGCGAAAATCGTTGAACCGTTCAGTTACTTTGTGCCTTTTAGCAGTTTCACCAAAGAACTGGAGGTCTATGACGCACAGGGCAAACTCGTACACCATCTGGCTTCGTTACCGGTAGCCGAAAACACCCCGATAAACGGCGTGCGCAAAGGTCCCCGCAATGTGCAATGGCAAGCCAACCTCCCTGCCACACTGGTTTATGTCGAGGCATTGGATGAAGGCAATCCAAAAAATAAAGTTCCCTTCCGCGACCAGGTCAAGCAACTCGACGCGCCGTTTAAAGGCACCGCTAAAGAGTTAATCAAATCGGAATTTCGTTTTGGCAGTTTGCAATGGACAGAAAAAGGTGACCTCGCCATCTGGTCAGAATCCGATAGACCGACGCGCAAAGCCCGAACCTATTTGCAAGACCTGACCACTGCCGGTGCGAAACCGCGTTTGATTTTCGATTTACAAACCGAAGACCGTTATAACAATCCGGGGTTCTTTGTCACCGGGATGAGCAAAACCGGGCAACGGGTTTTGAAACGCTCAAGCGATGGACAAAATTTTTACCTGTCGGGACAAGGCGCAAGCCCGCAGGGCGAACGTCCGTTTCTGCGTCGCTTCAATTTGCAGAGTTTGAAAGCCGAAGAGATTTTCCGTTCGCAAAATCCTTATTATGAATCGCTCGTCAGTTTGCTTGATGACGATGGCAAACAATTTATCACCAGTCGTGAATCGACCAGTGAACCACCGAATTATTATTTGCATGACGGGCAAGCGGTTTCGGCAATCACCGGTTTCGCCGACCCACAACCGCAGTTTCGCAATGTCAAAAAACAATTGATTACCTATAAACGTTCCGATGGCATTCAGCTTTCCGGCACGCTTTACCTGCCGCCCGATTACAAAGAAGGCGAACGCCGTCCGGCATTCATCTGGGCGTATCCCAATGAATTCGCTTCGGCAGATGCAGCAAGTCAAATCAGCGGTTCGCCCAATCGCTTCACCAGAGTTTCAGGGGCATCGCATCTGTTTTTCGCTTTAAAAGGCTATGTGGTTTTAGATAATGCGTCGATGCCGATTCTCGGTGGCGACAAAGCCAATGATACATTTGTCGAGCAATTGGTGATGAACGCGCAAGCAGCGATAGATAAAATCGTTGAAATGGGGGTCGCAGACCGCGACCGCATAGGCGTAGGCGGACATTCTTACGGGGCGTTTATGACAGCGAATTTGCTGGCGCATTCCGATCTGTTCCGCGCCGGTATCGCCAGAAGCGGCGCCTATAATCGAAGTCTGACGCCATTTACCTTTCAAAATGAACGCCGGACATTCTGGGAAGCGCAACAGGTTTACACGCGGATGTCGCCGTTCTTTTACGCCGATAAAATTAACGAACCGATATTGATGACGCACGGCGAAGCGGATAACAATTCCGGCACCTTTCCGATTCAATCCGAACGGTTGTATGCGGCATTGAAAGGCTTAGGTAAGACCGCGCGATTTGTTTTATTACCACTTGAATCGCACGGATATGCCGCCCGTGAATCGAATCTTCATGTGCTCTCGGAAATGCTGAACTGGATGGACAAGTACGTGAAAAACGCGCCTCCGCGTCAAAGCGATTCGGCAATGAAGCCGGCGAATAAATGAAGAGAAAATACTAAAGATGCGACACGGCTCTTTAAGGTGAAGCACCTCGTGAGTCGCCAATTTAAAACAGGATCAATCAATTGATTGATGATCACTTGTTAAATAAAAAGAGCCGTGTCGCATTCTTTTTAATTTTTCTTGACGGCTTATATTCCTCTCTATAAGATTAGCCCGTCCAAAGTAATGTATTTACGAAGCCTGCTGTAAATACACACCCAATCACCCTTTCATTCCATCTATTGCAGCAAAGGCTTTATACATTGCTAAGACCTCAACCGTTGATTCAGTAAATTATTCAGCTCAACGATCTGATCGTCTCGCCCATCCAGCAACGGACAGAGCCGGGGATCAACAAGCTGGCAAACCATTTAAAGCCATTCGGCGCTCACGGAGGCATGATGAGAACAATCAACATCGTTTTGGTATTGGCGTTTTGTCCGATAATCTTCCACCCATCAGCACGGGTAAAGATGAATTACTCCTACAGACACCAACCATTCACTCTGAAAAACTCAAAATTATTCAAAAAACGAATGACATTCCTTACAACCTTGCTATTTTGCTTGATGGTAATGAGCGGTATCGTCTGGCGCGTTGAAGGTCAAAGAGAGTCAGGCGAAACGGTCAATTCCAAAAAGTTTGGACAGAAAATTCCTCCTGGACAAGTTCCCAACAAAATCACCATCACTCCTACCATTTCAAATGGCGGCAACATCACCTCATTTGGAACCCCGCTGACTGAAAATTTTGATAGTCTCTCACAAAGTGGAACGGGCAATGTTTGGACTGATGATTCCACCCTTTCAGGTGGCTATGCCTCTTCGACGACATACAATGCCGGAACTGGCAGCAGCACTACCGGCGCGCTTTACAGTTTTGGCATAGCGGGTACAAATCCCGTCAGTGATCGCGCGCTGGGAAGCCTTGCCTCAGGTGGCACAGGAACGATTCATTATGCTTTTAAACTCACCAACAATACCGGCACATCGATTCCTGCGCTGCAAATCAGCTATGTGGGTGAGCAATGGCGTGATGGCGGAAATTCGACTCCTGTCAGCCAGACACTCAATTTTCAATATCAAGTGGCGAATGCCGGGGTGATAACCGATGCGAATGTCCCCTCGACGGGATGGGTTTCTTACACACCATTAAATTTCACCAGCCCGATTTTTACCACAACTGTCGGGGCACTTGATGGCAATACACCAGCAAATCGAACCGGTAAATCATCAACTTTGGTTTTTCCTACAGCCGTAAGTAATGGACAAGAAATCTGGATTCGCTGGGAGGATATTAACGACACGGGCAACGACCACGCGCTGGCAATTGATGATTTGAGTGTAACAGCACAAGGACTCACAGCTATCACACTTGCAAAATTTTCAGCTAATCCTTTAACAACGGGTAACGATGAATTAACGGTCATCCGTTGGGAAACCGGAAGCGAAGTATCGAATCTCGGATTCAATGTTTATCGTGAAGATGAACCGGGGAAGCTGGTTCGCTTGAATAAAGAAATTATTGCCGGGTCAGCTTTATTAGTCGGCGCGGACACCCGTTTAACTGCGGGCAATGCATATTCATGGGTTGATTCACAACCGGCTACGGATTCGACGCGATACTACCTCGAAGATGTCGATATAAACGGCACCACGAATTTTTATGGGCCAACCTATCCCGAAACGCAAATGATTAATCAACCAGAACTCTTCATTGCAAAAAACTCAGCCATGCTTGGCGACCTCGCGCGCCTTGCAAGCCAAGCGCAAGCGTTCACCCCGCAATTGGAACTAACGACTAACGGCAAATTCAAATCGAAAACGTCCGCATCAGAATCCCTCGCTTTGCAAAATCATCTGGCTTCACAAGCCGCAATTAAATTATCCATCACGCAAACCGGCGTTTATCGCGTCACTCAACCTGAACTCCTGGCAGCCGGATTGAATCCCGCAATCAATCCGAAAAATTTGCAACTCTTCGTTGATGGGGTGCAGATTCCCATAAAAATAAATGGTGAACAGGATAACAAGTTTGACCCAACCGACAGCCTCGAATTTTTTGCCACAGCCATTGACTCCCCATTTACCAAATCGCGGGTTTACTGGTTAATTGCCGCAAGTCAGGCGGGCTTGCGTATTGCCGACCAGCAAAACCTAAACGGCAGACCCGCTATGCTCAACAGCTTTCCCTACACCGTTGAACGCAAAGACCGCTTCATCTATTTTTCGGGTTTGCGTAATGGACCCGATAAAGAAAACTTTTTTGGCTCTTTGATTTTTAACGGAGCGACCCAGCAAACTTTAACTCTTCGTAATCTGGCAGACGAGCCATCGGCAACAGCGGTTTTGGAAATCGCTTTACAAGGCGTCACCGACTCGCCGCATTCGGTGACGGCGCGATTAAACGATGTCGAAATCGGTTCACTCAATTTTGTCAATCAGGATGCGAATGAAACCAAATTGGTTATCTCACATTCGTTATTGCGCGAAGGCGTCAATCAATTAACCCTGACCGGACAAGGCGGCAACGACCTGTCATTGGTTAATTTCATTCGCCTCACTTATCAACACCGATACGCTGCCGATGATAACGCGCTGCGGTTTTCGGCAATCGGCGGCGAACAGATTAGTTTAACGGGATTCACTACTCCCGATATTCGCGTTTTTGACATTACCAACCTAAACTCACCTGTCGAACTCAAAACCAGAATCAACAAGTCAACCGATGGCTATGAAGTCAGGTTGACCGTTTTGCCGAATGGCAGACGCGCGATTTACGCCTTTAGCGAAGCGCAACCCAAACAAGCCGCCGTCAAAGCCAATCGCCCATCAACCTGGCGTTCACGCGAGAATACCGCTGATTGGCTGGTCATTACGGTGGATAACTTCGATGAGGCGCTTAAACCGCTTGCAGCCTTTCGCAAAGCTCAAGGCTTTGCAACCGCGGTTGTCAAAATCGAAGATCTGTATGATGAATTCAGTTATGGCAATAAAACGCCCTTTGCGATTAAAGATTTTCTCAATTATGCCGCGCGCTACTGGGAAAAAGCGCCGCGCTTCGTTCTGCTTGCGGGAGATGCCAGTTACGATGCCAAAAATTATTTGGGGTTTGGCGAAAATGATGTAATGCCAAGCTTGATGACCGATACGAAATCAATGGAATCAGCAAGCGATGCGACACTTGCCGATTTCAACAATGATGGAATTGAAGATTACAGTATCGGACGATTCCCTGCTCAAACTGCAAGCCAACTCGCTACCATGGTTGAAAAAACGCTGGCGTTTGAACAGATGAAACATAACAACCTGGCGGTATTATTTGCTGACCGCAACGATGGATTCAATTTCGAGCAATCGAATGAACAGGTAAAAAATCTGCTGATTACCCGCATGCCGGTCACGGAAATT
Source organism: Acidobacteriota bacterium (assembly GCA_040754075.1). Classification (NCBI taxonomy): domain Bacteria; kingdom Pseudomonadati; phylum Acidobacteriota; species Acidobacteriota bacterium. The sequence continues at coordinate 36,853 of JBFMDH010000012.1, read as the reverse complement.
CGTCGCGGACAGTTAAGCGATAGGGATGCGAAACGACAACTCCTCGAAGCCATCAATCAAGGCGGCAGATACATTGTTTTTAGCGGACACGGGTCAATCACCACCTGGCGCGGCAATATGCTGACGCCTGAAGAGGTAACCCGATTGACCAATCCGCCTGCGGTTTTTGTAGCGATGGCCTGTTTGAATGCTTATTTCGTTGATGCCTTGAATGTGTCGCTTGGTGAAAGCTTAATGAGAAAAGCCGACGGGGGAGCGGTTATGGTATGGGCATCGAGTTGTCTGACTTTTCCAGGCGAACAGGCGATTTTAAACCGTGAATTTCATCGGTTGATTGCCAATGCAGCGAAAGGCTCGACTCTCGGAGATGCAGCCCGAAAAGCCAAGATGATGATGAGTGACCCGGATGTTCGCAAATCCTGGATTCTGCTTGGCGACCCGGCAACCTCCATCAAATGATGACCCCATATCGCGAGGCGGAATTCGTAACGGATTCCGCTTCACCTACCAATTCTCTTTTGCAAATTTCCTATTTCAATGAGATTTTATTTTCATACGATGATGACCACCGCAAATGAAATTCAAATAAGTGAGCCTGTCGAGCAAGCGTCAGGAATTTTACAAATTCACGAAAAAGGCTTCGGCTTCCTCAGAAAAGCCGCTAACAATTACCTGCCGCGCCCAAAAGATATTTTTGTGGCTCGCAATCTGATTCAGAAATTGAAGCTTCGCGAAGGGGTTCACCTTGTCGGTGCAGTGAAGATGACGGAAACCTCTCGCGGACAATCGGATGCGCTTATTGAAGTAGAAACCATCAATGGATTGACCGTCGATGAATATGCCCGGGTCAAGGATTTCAATCAACTCACCAGCATTGACCCGACAGAGCGCTTGGAACTTTCAGAAGGCAATAACAATTTATCAATGCGGGTCATTGATTTGGTTGCGCCGATTGGCAAAGGACAACGTGGATTAATCGTTGCGCCTCCGAAAACCGGAAAGACCACGCTGATTGAAGAAATCGCCGAATCGGTTGCCAACAATCACCCCGAAGTTCATCTGGTGGTGTTACTCATTGATGAGCGACCGGAAGAGGTGACGCATTTCAAACGCCGGGTTCGCGGCGAAGTCATCGCTTCATCATCCGACCAACACAATGACCTCCACCTGCAAGTCGCCAAACTCATGCTCGAACGAGTGAAGCGGTTGGTTGAATGCGGTCAAGATGTCGTCATGCTTTTGGACTCTTTAACCAGGTTGGCGCGCGCCTCGAATCGCGATGCGAGTCGTCGCGGCAGAACCATGAGCGGAGGCGTCGATTCGCGGGCTTTGGAATTTCCGCGCAAATTTTTCGGGGCGGCGCGCAATGCCGAAGAAGGCGGCAGTTTAACCATTGTGGCAACTGCCTTGATTGATACCGGCAGTCAAATGGACGAAGTGATTTTTCAGGAATTCAAAGGCACTGGCAATCTTGAAATCGTTTTAGACCGCAGGCTCGCCGAAAAACGCATCTTTCCGGCGATTGATATTTCTAAATCCGGTACGCGCAAGGAAGAGAAACTTTTTGACGCGGCAACGCTTCCGAAAATCCATCTACTGCGCCGCGCGCTCGCTGACAAACGACCGACGGAGGCAATGGAACTGTTGCTGAATAAATTGCAACAAACTGCAAATAATCGCGAATTTTTCGAGTCGATGAAATAACTCATCAAATCCAATCCATTCACAACGCTCGTTTTCTTGCGAGTGAGCAAATTCGTTTTTAATTGCTGTACTTTTATGGGCAGGAGCAAGGGGTAACCCTGTGTTGATAATCTCATAAATCGATTGGGGTTGAGTTTGTCTTGGCAAACTCGAATTCCACATCGGCAAAGGGGGATATCCACTTCCTGATTCAAGTTTAATCAGGCAAACCTGACTTCACATAACTTTTTTTGTTTTCATCCGTGTAGTAGGATATTGGTTTTAAAACAGCAGGCAGAAACCTAAGTATGAAGTAGGAACGATGAACAATGAATAAAAAAATCCTGGTTCATGGTTTTCGGCATTCTGACTTCTGACTTCTGTCTCCTGACTTCATTTTTCAGGGAGTCTTCAATGACGCAAACATATATTCGAGATATTGCACATCATGTCGGACAGGAAGTAACCATCAAAGGCTGGCTTTATAACATTCGCTCAAGCGGCAAACTCATGTTTCCGCAAATCCGCGACGGTTCAGGCATCATTCAAGGCGTAGTCTTCAAACCCGGTGTCAGTGAAAAGGTCTGGGAAGATGTCAATTCCCTGACCCAGGAATCATCCATCATCGTGCGCGGCGAAGTGCGCGAACATCCCAAACAACCCGGCGTCTATGAACTCGACATTAAAGACCTCGAGGTCGTTCAAATCGCTCAAGAGTACCCGATTACACCTAAAGAACATGGCGTTGAATTCCTGATGGACAACCGCCATCTGTGGTTGCGTTCCAAACGCCAGCACGCCATTCTCTCGGTGCGCGCCGAAGTCATTCGCGCCGTGCGTGATTATTTCGATTCGCGCGGTTTTCTGTTGATGGACACGCCGATTTTCACGCCTGCCGCCTGCGAAGGCACAACCAATCTTTTTGAAGTTGATTACTTCGATGACAACAAAGCCTACCTGACGCAATCGGGTCAGCTTTATAACGAAGCGACGGCAGCGGCATTTGGCAAAGTTTATTGTTTCGGTCCGACGTTTCGCGCCGAAAAATCCAAGACTCGTCGCCATCTGACGGAATTCTGGATGGTCGAACCGGAAGTCGCTTATGCCAAACTTGACGACACCATGGAACTCGCCGAAGATTTTTTGACCTTCATCGTCGAGCGTGTGTTGACCAACCGGCAACAAGAGTTAAAAGAGTTGGAACGCGATATATCGAAACTTGAAGCCATTAAAAAACCCTTCCCGCGATTGCATTACGATGATGCGGTGAAAATGCTTCATGAAGGATTTGAGAAAGGCGAACTCGAAAATTTATTTGAATGGGGCGGCGACCTCGGTTCACCCGACGAAACTTATATCTCGAAACAATTCGACAGTCCGGTGATGGTGCATCGTTATCCGGCGGCAGTGAAAGCGTTTTATATGGCGCGCGACCCTGAGCAACTGGATTTGGCTTTGTGTGTCGATGTACTCGCGCCTGAAGGTTATGGCGAAGTGATTGGCGGCGGCGAGCGTTCGGCGGACTTGAATTACCTGCTCAAACAAATTCACGCCCACGGACTGCCCGAAGAAGCTTTTGACTGGTATCTGGATTTGCGCAAATACGGGTCATTTCCACACGCAGGGTTCGGTATGGGAATTGAACGTTGCACCGCCTGGATGTGCGGCATCGAACACATACGCGAAACCATTCCCTTCCCGCGAATGCTCTACAGATTGAAACCATAGACAATAACCATATGAATTTAGATTTTGAACAACAAATTGAGAAGTGGCTCAAGGAAGGTTTTCAGCATTTTTTGAATGACGATTACCAATCTGCCTTGTACTGCTTCTCCCAGGTTCTAAATCTTGATGAAGAAAATCCAATGGCAAATTCATTTGCTGCCGCGTGTTTAAATGCAACCGAACGTGCTGAAGAAGCCGAGCCATTGGCGCGCAAAGGTGTGCAAAATGCTCCACAGGTTGCATTGGCACATTTCTATTTAGCCAGCGTTTTGGCAAGTTTAAATAAAAACGATGAAGCCGAAAGCGAATTATGGGAAGCCGTAGCAGCAGAACCACAACAACCGGCTTTTCAAATAGAACTTTCCAGATTCCATATAGTTCATGGGAAATATAAAGAGGGCGAGGAAATCGTTTCCCGCCTTCAAGTGCTATTCCCTCAAATTGCCGAAAGCTATTTTTTGCTTTCATTAAGTCGGTGTTTTCAAAATCAATATCTGGAAGCGGAAACACCGATCAATCAAGCGCTTTCGCTGGAACCGCAAAACCCAACTTACCTGGCATTCAAAGGAATCATCCAAGCCGGTCAGGCAATGAATATCAAAAAAGCCGAGGAGCGAACAGCTATGCTTCAAACCGCTCAAGATTTTTTGAGAACTGCAAAAGAACATCAGCCTCAGGATGTACGCATAGCCACGGCGCTGGAACAAATCAATAAAGCCAAGTGGGCAAACGATGATTATTTGCATCTGAAAAGCGAACTGCCGAAAGCTATATTGCAGGTCATCGGTTGTATCGCTTTACTTTTTGTTTTGGGGTACTTCTGGGGGTTTTCTCTATTTCAGGCAATCCTGTATGGCGCAATCACAATCGCGACACTAGGCATTTTTGCATACGGAAATAAAAGGCTTTGGTCAACTTCCTCTACACCAACGGGTGTCAGTACAGATGGATTTCTAAAACTACCTCAAATAACCCGGAATCAGGGTCTCGAAAGTCAAATCGCAAAACAAACCAATTTTATTATCTACACTGACGAAAATATCAAACATTAAGTTATGCCAAACGAATTTAGTTCATTGAGTAAACCACGCATCACAGTATTTGGTGGGGCGCGTTGCACGCCCGAAGCGGCGGAATATCAGGAAGCTTTGAAACTCGGACGGCTGATTATTGAAGCTGGGTTCGAGGTCTGTTCAGGCGGGTATGCAGGAATTATGGAAGCCGTCAGCATCGGCGCGCATCAAGCGGACGGGCACGTTGTCGGCATCACCATGACGCAATTCGCCGCCCAACCCAATCCTTATTTGAAAAAAATCGAGCCGAGCAAGGATTTTTATATGCGGCTCGAAAAGTTGATTACCGAATCCGCCGGTTACGTTGCCTTGCGCGGCGGAATGGGAACCGTAACCGAAATTTCTCTGGTGTGGAATAAATTGACGACTCGCGTGATGCCGATGAAACCTTTGATTTTACTGGGCGATTTCTGGGTTGAGGTCATTGAAAGTATGCGACAGCACCTTGTCATTTCCGACGCCGATATTTCACACTTGATATTTGCCAACACAGCGGTAGAAGCTGTTGAAATTTTAAAACAGAAATTATGAATGGGTGTGGTGGGAATATACTCAAACAAGTCAACTGAAACTTTTACCAAGGCAAATACAGAGTACGGAACAAACGGAAATAACCGAACAGACGGAGAGCAGAAACGAAATCACCATGACCATCAGCAGATTATAAAAATAATTCCGTTTGTTCCGTATTCAGCGAAGCTTTGTCTCAGTATTGAGGCGCAAGAAATTTAAAGGTAGTTATGAAACGTAAAATTAGAATCATCGGCGTCCCGATGGATCTCGGAGCAGGCAGGCGCGGCGTTGATATGGGACCTTCCGCAATTCGCATCGCAGGACTCAATCAGGCGATAGCTTTTCAAGGTTATGAAGTGAGCGACGCAGGCAATGTTCACGTTCACCCGCCGGAAGCCATGCAAGCGGTCAATCCCCGCGCTCATTATTTGAAAGAGATTGCCGAAGCCTGCGAAGAGTTGGCTCAGATGATTGAAACGGCACTCAATGAAGACGCGCTGCCGGTCATTCTTGGAGGCGACCACTCCATCGCCATCGGCAGCGCCTCAGGAGTTGCGACTTATCATCGTAAACGGCATGAAAAAATCGGCATCGTCTGGCTGGATGCGCATACCGATGTCAACACGCCAACGACTTCGCCATCCGGCAATATTCACGGCATGCCGCTTGCCGCGCTGCTGGGTCACGGAGCCAAAGAACTGACCCATGTCGCGGGATTCGCGCCCAAAGTCTTGCCCGAAAACACCGTCATCATTGGCGCGCGCAGCATCGATCCGGGGGAACGCGAGTTGATTAAAAAATTGAATCTGCGGGTTTACACCATGAGCGAATTGGATGAGCGCGGAATGGGTACGATTATCAAGGAAGCCATTGACATTGCCTCGAATGGAACCGCCGGTTTTCACGTTACGATGGACATGGATTTTATTGACCCGTTTTATGCGCCGGGGGTGGGAACCCCTGAACGCGGCGGCGCGACTTATCGTGAAGCGCATCTGGCGATGGAAAAACTGGCAGAATCCGGTAAAGCCCTTTCGGTTGAAATCACCGAGGTCAATCCGTTGTTTGATACCTCTAATCAAACTGCGACCTTTGCGATGGAGTTGGTGTTATCAGCATTGGGAAAACGGATTTTGTAATCGCAAATATCTGCGAGGTTAATAATGGGATTCGCGCGGAGTCATAATATTTTTAATCAATAGTTTTTACCGAAGAGGCAGCGCAGAGGTAAGTTTAGCCGGTTGACAGTTCATTCATTTTTTTCAAAGAACAACTTTTTAATAGAGCAACCCTTGCGTGAGTCGTGAATCTAAGGGCGCAAATTCAAAATCAAGAGAGGGAATATTTTTGGCAAAAAAAATTCGAGTCGGGGTTATTTTCGGAGGTCGTTCCGGTGAACACGAAGTTTCGCTGCGTTCAGCCGAATCGGTCATCAATGCAATGGACAAATCGAAATATGAAATCGTGCCCATCGGCATCACTCAAGAAGGCAAATGGCTGGTTGCCGCAAATGCCAAAGCTTTACTTCCGCAAGCGGTGATGACCGCTAATGAAAAACAACCGGTCGCCATCATCGGCGACCCGACAAAAAAAGGGTTGATGAAATTGGCTGATTCGGGACGGGTTGAAAAACTGAAACAACTTGATGTCATCTTTCCGGTTTTGCATGGGACGTATGGCGAAGACGGAACCATTCAAGGTTTATTTGATATGGCGGCGGTCGCTTATGTCGGTTGCGGAGTGCTGGCTTCGGCTACCGGAATGGACAAAGTGGTGATGAAACAGTTGTTTCAACAGGCGGGACTCACAGTTTGTAAATACGAATGGTTTCTGCGTTCGGCGTGGGAAGAAAATCCCAATAAAATCCTCAACACCATCGCCCGCAAAATCGGCTTTCCCTGTTTTGTTAAACCCGCCAACCTCGGCTCATCCGTAGGCGTATCGAAAGCCGATGATAAACAGGAACTTCGTGATGCGATAAAAGATGCCGCGCGTTATGACCGGCGCATTATCGTCGAAGAAGCCGTCACCGGGCGCGAAATCGAAGTATCGGTCTTGGGCAATGACCATCCGATTGCCAGCCTTCCGGGTGAAATCATCGTCGGGCAGGGACACGAATTTTACGATTACAACGACAAATACGTTGACGGAAAATCGCGAACCGAAATTCCCGCAAAACTTCCTGCAAAGGTGAGCAAAAAAATTCAGGAAGATGCGATTCGCGCCTTTCGCGCCTTGGATGGGTCGGGACTGGCGCGCGCCGATTTTTTTGTTGAAGGCGGAACCAATCGGGTGATTATCAACGAAGTCAACACCATGCCGGGATTTACTTCAATCAGTATGTACCCCAAGATGTGGGAAGCCAGCGGCATTCCTTACCGTGAATTGATTGACCGGTTGATTCAACTGGCATTTGAACGCCACGCGGATCGCTCGCGTAATCTGACGAGTTATAAGCCGAGGGATTAGGTGTCAGGTGCCAGGTTATAGCGCAAGTGATTTAAGTTCACTTCTTGCCGACAGATTAAAAAATCTTTCAGATGTGGCGCTATTTAAGCACGAAGTTCATTTAATCTACTCCTAACACCTGACACTTATAGCGGTTTGCCATACTGTTTACTGAGTTGAACAAGCGGTCTTTGACCGCGACTGCCTAACGACGTGGTCAAAGACCACTCTCTCAACAGAGACTGAGCAAACTCTTTGGCAAACCGCTATAAATATTTCTGGAAGGTGTCGCGCATTGCTCGTTTATTAAAAATGCGACGATAATAGCAGTAAGTTTTCTCCTTAGTTCAAGGTTGCCCCCGCGCGGTTTTTCACCACCGCGCGGTTTTCTTTTTTACACCAACTTACCCTGCATGGCTGCAAGCATTTCCCGAACCGCGCGCTCCATGCCAACCAACGACGCGCGAGCCACAATGTTATGTCCGATATTTAATTCTTCAATCGGGTGAATTGCCGCAACGGCTTGAACATTGCGATAAGTGAGTCCGTGACCGGCTGCAACTTGAAGTCCCAATTCACCTGCCTGTTTGGCAACCGATGCGATACGCGAAAGCTCTGCTTGCACTTCATCTGAATGGTGATGTTTTGTCGGGTCGGTTAAATCGGCGTAGCGCGCCGTGCAAATTTCAATTTGTTGCGCGCCGACGCGATGGGACGCCTCGACCTGTTCGGATTCCGGGTCGATGAAAATGCTCATTAGAATGCCGCTTCGTTTTAACGCCGCAATCGTTTTTTTAATCGGGGCTTCATTGGCGATGACATCCAGCCCGCCTTCGGTGGTAATTTCAGTCGGGCTTTCGGGAACCAGGGTGACGGCATCGGGTTTTATTTTTTTAGCGATGCGCACCATCTCTTCGGTGACCGCCATTTCGATATTCAGATGGGTTTTAACCACCGAACGCAAAATATCGGCGTCATCGTCTTGGATATGTCGGCGGTCGCCGCGCAGGTGAATGGTGATGCCGCTCGCGCCTGCCAAATCAGCCAGCACGGCTGCAGCCGCGACCGAGGGTTCAAAGGTTTTTCGCGCCTGTCGAATGGTCGCGATGTGGTCAATGTTTACATTCAATCGAATCATTTTTTTCATGTTTTGCAATTTATCGTTACTTCAAAGCGGTTTGTAATTTCTCTTCAACCAGCGCGTCGTTATAACGCCCTTTGAGGTCGTTGCCGCGAATCTGGAAAAGGTCGGCAGTCATCTTCATCGAAGCAATGGCATAGTTGCCAACTTTGCTGCCCGGCACATCATTCCAAATCACCGGGACTTCCATAAGTCTCAACCCGCGTTTTTTCGCAATGAATAAAATCTCCGGGTCAAACCCGAAGCCTTCGATGGATTGCAGGGCAAAAACCGGCAGCGCCTCTTTGCGACGAAAGGCTTTAAATCCGCACTGGGTGTCGTGAAACGGTAAGCCGGTGATGGTTCGCAGTAAAAAGTTGAATACACGACCGCCGAAATCCCTGTAAAACGGTTGTTTTTCGCCAATCAATTGGCGATTCAAAGCCCGCGAACCGAAGGTTAAATCCGCCTGATTGTGCAGTATCGGGTCAAGCAGTTTTGGCGCTTCGGTCATCGGTGATGACAAATCGGCATCGGTAAACAAGACGATGTCGCCCTGCGCTTCGATAATCCCGCGTTTGACGCTATAGCCTTTGCCGCGATTGGGGTTGTTGGTTAAAACGCGCAATTCCACGCCCTGTTTTTGAAAGTCCTCTACGCGACTTAAAACATAGGCTTGGGTGTTATCGGTTGAGCCATCGTTTACCACGACGACTTCCGCTTGATAGGTGGCGTGGGTCAGGAATTCCAGAATCGAATCCAGGCTCGGGGCGATGCGCTGCTCTTCGTTGTAAGCCGGAATAATGATTGATATCAGCATCTTCAAAAAGTCCTTAATTGGAAAACTTGGACTATACCATAAGTGGCGAAAGATTCGCAGGGTTTGATGCGTCAGGGTGTTGCCGAAAAAATAAATTATGCTATTATGAAATTGCCGGTCACGCTTATTCGGCGAGCAGCGATCTGGCACCAATTCTCCAAACTTAAATCAACCCCTAACGATTTAAGCCAGTGTTTGAAGTGGCAGCTCATGCCAACAAGCTTTCAAAAAGCCCTGCTTACCTCAGCCTTGCGCAGGTTTTTTTTGAAACGATCAATCAACGAGGGCACGTGTTATGAAACCAAGAATCGCTCGCTTACTTCTGGTTTTTCTTCTGACCATTACACTCCTATCTGCGAATAGTTTGTCTCAGGAAAGCTCCCTGCAACAAAAATCCGGAGAATCGTTCAATACGGACAATAAAACCAATGTCATAAAACAATCGCCAACACCGGTCAGAGAAAAGCAGGATGGAACGGTCAAAATCGGCACCAATCTGGTTAGCATGACCATCAGCGTTACCGATCCTTATGGCAGATTTGTTACCGGATTATCGCAGGATAACTTCGAGATTTTTGATGAAAAGGTTAAGCAACAAATCGCTTTGTTTACCGACGAAGATTCGCCGGTATCCATCGGCGTCGTTTATGATGTTTCGGGGTCGATGAAGGAAAGAATCGCCCGTTCGGTGCGCGCCGTTAAACGCTTCATCGAAACCTCTCATGATGACGACGACTTTTTCCTGATTGGCTTTAATGACCGCGCCAGACTGGTGCAGGACTTTACCACCTCAGGAGATCAACTGGTCAGTCATTTGACCTTTGTGCAACCCAAAGGTTCGACGGCGCTTTATGATGCATCATATCTTGGAGTTGAAAAACTTGCACAAGGACGTCATAAGAAAAAAGCCCTTCTGATTATTTCCGATGGGCAGGATAACAACAGCCGTTACACCTACAAAGAACTTCGCAATCGCGTTAAAGAAGCCGATGTGCAGATTTATGCCATAGGCATCACCGACCCTTATTCGGATTCACTGGCTGGTTTCGGGCGTTCGGTTTTGGAAGAGATTACCCGTATGACCGGCGGTCGCGCCTTCTTCCCGAACGCTTATAACGAACCGGAACTCGTGGAAATCTGCACGCGCATCGCGCTCGAATTACGCCATCAATATTCGATTGGCTTTTACCCATCCGATACCTCAAGCGAAGCCAAATGGCGACGATTGCAGGTGAAGGTCAATCCCCCGAAAGGACTTGGCAGACTTTCAGTAAACTACAAAGACGGCTATCAATCTTTTAAACGTTAGTTTGAGTTGACAGGAATAAAACGGCAGGAAATAGAAGGCTAAACCGCAGCCATTACCTTTTATTTCTTGCCGTTTTATTTTTATTTATCATCACCCCGATTTTCTACCAACAGGCGTTGACAGAACCCACAGGCACACGTTTCAATACCTCATTTGATAACCAATGCTAAGTTTTTATGGTGACGTATCAAATAACTTGTGCTAAAGACTTGGAATAACTACAACATTAAGGGGAGAAAAAATGTCCAATATTTTAGAAGATTTGAGCTACACGAAAGACCACGAATGGATTCGCGTTAGCGGCGATTCAGCGACCGTCGGCATTACCGACCACGCGCAAAATCAACTTGGCGATGTGGTTTATGTCGAGTTGCCGAGAGTCGGCGATAAATTTGATTTGTCGGAATCCTTCGGGTCGGTCGAAAGCGTCAAAGCGGTCAGTGAAATTTATATGCCGATTGCCGGAACCGTAACTCAGGTGAATGAAGCACTCAACGAATCCCCCGAAAAAGTCAACGAAGACCCTTATGGAACAGGATGGATGATTGTCATTAAGATGGATGACCCATCACAAGTTGACAGCCTGTTGAGCGCAATTGAATACGAAGATTACATCAAATCAGAAGGCGCAGAATAATCGAATGAGATATATTCCGAACTCACCCGAAGAGCGCGAGTCGATGCTGAAAAGTCTTGCGCTCACCGACATCAACGACCTCTTTCAACGAATTCCCGAAAATTTAAGGTTGAATGACGCGATAGGCATCGGGCAACCGATGAGCGAACCGGATTTGATTGCCCATTTTCGCCATCTGGCTTCGCAAAATGCCGCCGATTTTCAATCCTTCCTCGGCGCTGGCGCGTATTCGCATTTTATACCGGTGATCATCGATTCATTGATTTCCCGTTCCGAATTTTTTACCGCTTATACGCCTTATCAACCGGAACTCAGTCAGGGAACCCTGCAATATATTTTTGAATTTCAAACCATGGTTTGCCAGTTGACCGGGATGGAGGTTGCCAATGCCTCGCTTTACGACGCCTCGACAGGCGTTGCTGAAGCCGTATTGATGGCGCAACGTGTGACCCGTCGCAACAAAATCATCATCGCCGGCTCCGTTCATCCGCAGTATCGCGAAGTCGTTAAAACCTACACGCGAAACCTCGACACCGTGGTTGAGATTTTACCGTTCACCGAAGCCGGAACCGTTGATTTAAACGCCCTCAAAATTGATAAAGAGACCGCCGCAGTGGTGATTCAATCACCGAATTTTTTCGGTTGTATCGAAGACCTCGCAAGTCTCGCTGATGCTGCCCATCAATCGGGCGCATTACTGGTCGCCTGTTTTTCAGAAGCCCAGAGTTTGGGCGCTTTGAAATCGCCGGGCGCGTGCGGCGCGGATATCGTTGTCGGCGAAGGTCAATCTTTCGGTATCCCGCTCAGTTATGGCGGACCATATTGTGGATTGTTTGCGACGCTGGATAAATACATCAGGCAAATGCCCGGACGTCTGGTTGGCGAAACCAAAGACGATAAAGGCAATCGCGGATATGTTTTGACGCTTTCAACCCGCGAACAACATATTCGTCGCGAAAAAGCGACATCAAACATTTGCACCAATCAGGGATTGTTCGCTTTGATGGCGACCATTTATCTGGCAACCACCGGTCGTAAAGGGGTTCAGGAAGTCGCCCGGCAAAATTTACAAAAAGCCCACTATGCGGCTTCGGCTATCGGTCAACTGCCCGGTTATTCAATTAAATTTTCCGCGCCTTTCTTTAATGAATTTGTGGTGCAAACGCCACGACCTGCAAAAGACATTCTCAAAAATCTGATTGATCGAAAAATCGTCGGCGGTCTTGCGCTTGACACTTATTATCCTGAAATGACCAACTCAATGTTGGTATGCGTGACCGAAACCACCAGACGCCCAGCGATTGATCAATTGGTTGATTCATTGGCATCAGAAGCCGAAATTCAACAACCGGTGTTGGAAAACCCCGAATAAAAACTGTTTTTACAATGAGCAATAAAATTAAAAAAGCAACTTCTCATACGGTTCAAAACGAGGGCTTACTATTTGAAGAATCTCATGCGGGACGCATCGGCTATTCTTTACCGACTTTGGATGTTCCCGCACAAAGCGATTTGATTGATAAAAAATTTCTGCGCGACGATGACCTCGAAGGAATGCCGGAACTTTCCGAAGTCGATGTGATTCGCCATTTCACACGCCTTTCAACCTGGAATTATGGTGTCGATACCGGTATGTATCCGCTGGGTTCCTGCACCATGAAATACAACCCGCGGTTGAATGAACAAATGGCGCGACTCGAAGGCATTGCCAGTCTCCATCCGCTGACTCCTGATGCGCTTGCCCAAGGGGCGCTTGAAATCGTTCGTCATCTCGAAGAGGCGTTATCGAAAATCACCGGGCTGCCTGCGGTATCCCTGCAACCCGCAGCGGGCGCGCAGGGTGAGTTTACAGGCATTGCCATGATTCGCGCTTGTTTAACCGATAGAGGCAATCCGCGTAAAAAGGTTTTAATTCCCGATTCAGCGCATGGAACCAATCCGGCGTCGGCATTCATTTGCGGTTATACGGTTGAAACTGTCCCTTCAACCGAAGACGGACTGACGGACATTGAAGCCTTGCGCAGCGCCATGAATGAAGATGTCGCGGCGTTTATGCTCACCAATCCGAATACGCTTGGCAAATTTGAAGAAAACATTCAGGAAATTTGTCGAATTCTACACGATGGCGGCGGGTTTGTTTACATGGACGGAGCCAATTTGAATGCGCTCGTCGGCGTAACCAAACCGGGAGATTTCGGCATTGATGTGATGCACATGAATTTGCACAAGACCTTTTCGACGCCGCATGGCGGTGGCGGACCCGGCGCTGGACCCGTAGCCGTCACCAGCGAACTCGCTCCCTATCTTCCCTTCCCGCGCATTCAGCAATCTCAAAATGGAAGCCTCAGTTGGAATGATGATTGCCCGAAATCCATCGGTCGGGTGCGCGCTTATCACGGCAATTACGGGGTGCTGGTTCGCGCCCTCAGTTATATCCTGACGCATGGCGATAGTGGTTTACGTGAAGCTACCGAAACGGCAGTGCTCAATGCCAACTACATCGCCCATCATTTGAAAGCTACCTATGAAATCGCTTACCCTGGCGCATTGATGCACGAAGTGATTTTTTCGGATAAACATCAACTGCCTTATGGCGTCAAAAATGTCGATATTGCCAAACGCCTGATTGATTATGGATTTTACCCGCCCACCATGTCTTTCCCATTAATTGTTCACGGGGCATTGATGGTTGAACCAACTGAAACGGAAAGTCGAAAAGAACTGGATTTATTTATTGATGCAATGAAGTCAATCCACGAAGAGGCAGTTGAAAACGCGGAACTCCTCAAGACCGCTCCTCATACGACCAAAGTCGGAAGACTTGATGAAGTCACAGCGGCACGAAAGCCTGTGTTACGCTGGAAACCATCAAACAAAGCCGACTCCGCAGGGAGTAATATGTAGTTAATTATCCGTTAGTAATTGCTTATACGAATACGGATTTCCAAGACTCCAGACCGCTCAAGCTTGTCTAAAGTGTAGTCTATTTCTATCTATTGGATGATTTCGCGAGTATCGGTTTATGCGATAAACTAATTCTCGTATTTCGTCCAAGCAACCAACAAAAAGGAGATTTTTACCATGAAAGAGACCATAGAACAGATTCGTCAAAGATTATTGAACGACGGAAAAGTGAATCAGATTATTCAACAAAGAGCTTATGAAATCTGGCTGCTTCGAGGTCGGCAAATCGGCAGAGACCGCGAAGACTGGCTGCTCGCAGAAAATGAAGTCCTCAATTTTTTCGTTGAACAGGAACTGAAAAACGCAGATGAGTCAGAGGCAGTGTCTGAAAGCGTTGAAGAGGCTGTCGAAGTTGAAGTTGTAGCGACCCCCGTCGATATTTCACCGGAACCGATTGTCGAGTCCGAAGTGGTTTTAGTTGCCACACCGATTGAAGAAAAGAAACCGCGAAAACGCGCAACCACACCGCGCAAACCGCGAGCCGTAAAAGAAGGCGCTGAGAAAAAACCGGCTGCAAAAAAACTCTCAACCGCGAAAAAAACGACCGGCACTCGCAAAACCTCAGGGAAAAAATCGGCGAACCCTGAAGCCCCAATCGCCGACTAGTTAAACCTTGCTCGTTTAACCGAACGATTTGAAACTACCCGCATTCTCACTCGCAGTTGTGCGTTGTCAAAGGTCGAACCCTTTCTGCCCTTCAACAACGTACAACTGTTACGGGTGTCAACGACTTCCCTGCATTCCCTTATTCATATTTTTCAGCCTGAATCAAACAGCTTGCAAAAAATTTAGCGAGGTTGAGAAAACGGTCTTTAACCTCACTTCAACCAACATCGCAATCAAAGACCACTTTCTCAACGGAGTCAAAGTAACGACAATCGCAAACGGGTCTATTGCGCCTGCAATAAAATAGTTTTTGAAAGAAAGGAAAATTTGTTTTACGCCAGCACACTGAAAATCAATCTCGGCGCATAAGCGTACAGTTACCGTATACCGCGTTCCGGTTCGGTTGCGGGGTGAATCAAATGCAGGAGCGGCGTGGTAATCGTCGTGGTCACGAGCGCCATCAGCACCATCATGGTAAAAACCGTCGGCGTAAGGATGCCCGCTTCCAGCCCGATATTGAGCAACACCAATTCAACCAATCCTCTGGTATTCAATAACACGCCAACGGCGCTCGCCTCGCGCCAGGGAATTCCCGATGCGCGCGCCGCAAGGGTTGCGCCGCCCACTTTACCGAGAATAGCTATGACAATAATCAGCAAACAAAATCCCCAGAGATTTGCGCCCGATAGCAAACCGATAGTAGTTTTCAGACCGGTGAAAGCAAAAAAGATGGGCAGTAGCAGCACCAACGTCACGTCTTCAAATTTATGCGCGATGGCGTTTGAAAAATTTTCACTCTTGGGCATAATCGCGCCCGCCAGGAAAGCGCCGAATAAGGCATGAATGCCAATCCATTCGGTAACTAATGCCGAAGCGAGAATCAGCAGGATGATCAACGCTAAAATCCCCGTAGGAATCTCCGCCGTTTGATGATGATGGGCTTCAACTTTTTTCAATAACGGGCGAATCAAAAAAATCATCACACTGATAAAAACCACCAATTCAATGAACATCCCCACAAGATGCGAAGCGATGCCACTGCCGCGAACCAGCAAAATAGAAACCGCCAGGAGTCCCCAAGCCATCACATCCCCGACAGCAGCACTGGCTATTGAAAGCGCACCGATGCGCGTATGAAAGAGATTACGTTCAATCAAAATTCTCGCGAGCACCGGAAATGCCGTCACACTCATTGCCGCCCCGATGAAAACCGCAAAGTGAATCGCGTTAATATTTTCTGATGCCAGGTGAGGATGAATGTACAACGCCAATAAAAAACCTGACACGAACGGAACGAGGATGCTGCTCAAACTGGTGGTGATGGCGATGCGACCTAATCGTTTCAGTAAGGTTAAATTGAGTTCCAATCCAACCAGAAACATAAACAGCACGACGCCAAGCTGGCTGATGGCGTTTAAAAAGCCAAAGCTTTCGGAAGGAAATAGTCGATTAAACGTAGCCGGCGCAAGCCAACCAAGCAAAGAAGGTCCCAGAGAAATTCCGGCGACCATTTCGCCAATCACCTGGGGTTGATGAAGCCTGCGAAACAACCATCCGAATAATCTTGAAATGCCTACAACAACGGCAATTTGCAAAAGCAGCGTGGGCAGATGTGGCATTTTATGGGTTAAAGAGCTTTAATTTTTTGGACTGTAATAGCTGTCGCGGGTGCGCGCTGTATAACCGCCGCGTGAAAGAAAAACTTTAATCGAGCGTAAATTGCCATCACGTTTTTCATTTTTTGGAACGTAGGTAATGATGTACTGATTTTTTAATTCACGGGCAATCTGCGCATAAATTTCTTTCATTTCCTCATCTTTTAACGGGGAAAAAAGCTGCCCACCGGTTTTGCGGCAAAGCTCGGTCATAATTCTTTCGGCGCGTTCAAACCGTTGCACTGCCGCGCCTCTATATAACGCGCCGTTCATGGCTTTAATCATCTGTTGCGCTTTACTAATCACATAAACCACTGCGCCCGATTTAATGATCGAAGCAAGCGCCTGATTGTAAGTAATCTTGCTCGACGTATCATCCCCATCCGTCAAAATGATGATGGCTTTGCGACCTTCGACTTTGGCGAGTTGTTCATCGGCGGCAAGAAAAATCGAATCGTAAAGCGCGGTGCTGCCATATTGCGTGTTGCCGGAAGTGGTGCGAACCATTCCGGGCTTGTAGCGCCACGAAATCGCATGGCGCACGTCCTCGCCATTCGATGTCCAATCCTGCAACAGTTCATTGGTAGTGTGAAATTCAATGATCGAAACTTTGTCATTGGCATCCAGTTCGGATACAAACCGAATTGCCGAATCGCGCAGGGAGACGATTTCGCCAACCACCGACCCCGAAGCGTCCAACAGCATAACGACATTTACCGGCACTCTGCCGATTTGAAAACTGGCGATGTCCTGACGCTGCATGTCCTCGGCAATTACAAAATCCTCTCTTTTCAAATCGGTCGCCTGCCTGCCAAAACTATCGAACACCGAAATGTTTAATAACACCTCTTCGGCGCGCAGTTTAATCGTGTCATCGCCGTTTGCTGGCGCACCAGTTGGTTTTCGTCCGCTTTGCGCAAGCGAGCCAACCACTAAAAACAATATTAATAATGCGCTGATCTGACTTCTTATGTTCATAAGCTGCTCTAGGAAAAATAATAACCTTTTGAGTATAGCCCACCGATTCAGGTCGCGTCATCATTCACCAGGATTTTTCGATTCATATGAAAAAATCGGTTCAGGAAGCATTTCGATAAACGGAAATCATGACTTTCGATTGCCCCACATGCTAGACTTTTCACTGATGCCAGGCTTAATCGACCGTTATTTAATTCGAGAAATTCTGCCCTATTTTCTGCTCGCCCTAATCTTGCTCACGGCGATTATTTTTGCCCATGAATCCAGTCGGTTTTCAGAATTACTGGTGGTTTATTCACGTCAAGGTTTGCCGATGGAAGCGGTTTGGAAAATCCTGGCAGCGTTGATTCCCGGCATACTGGTTTTCACCTTACCCATCTCGCTTTTAATCGGCATTCTGGTCGGTCTGGGTCGTTTATCCGGCGACAGCGAAATTGTCGCGCTGGTTGCCAGCGGGCTTAGCCGGTTTCGCATATTGAGGCCGATTCTGTTCTTTGCGGCGCTGGTTGCCGGGTTGATGCTCTATATTACGTTTAATGTTTTGCCAGTTTCGATGCGTAATTTGAATAACCTGAAATCCAATCAATCACTGGTCTTCCAGGGATTGACGACGCAAATCAAGCCGCGAGTTTTTGAAGAGAGCATTCCTAAAAAAATCATTTATATCGAAGACATTGACCGTAATAAACTCTGGCATAACATCTTCATTGCGGATTTGAGCGACGAACAGGGCGGCATGAAAATTTTCACCGCCCGGACAGGCTCACTAAGACAAACCCTAAAAGTGGCAGGACAACCGGAAATTCCTGAACTTTATTTAAAGGAAGGCGAGATTCATCAAACGCCCACTCCGAAAAAAGGCGATGCGGGTGATGATAGCGAAAGCGGCGCGACTGATGAACGAAAAGTCGATACGCCACTTACCGCTGAGCAGATTGCCAATCGCGAAAGAAAACGCTCACGCGCTCAGCAACCCTATTATTCAAATTATTTTCAGGAGATGACCTTTGGCGTCACCCTCGATGATGATAAAAAGGCTGAAGCGAATAATCAGGCGGTTGAAAAAAATGAGGTTGAAGAGATGTCGTTTACCGAACTCATCAACTATTCACCGCCCGTCGAGGAGGTTCGTGAATGGCGTTCGCAAATTCATAAACGCCTGTCTTATCCGGTGGCTTGTCTTATTTTTGCGCTGCTTGGCGTTGGATTTGGCATCACACACATTCGTACAGGACGCTCATTCGGTCTATTACTCGGACTCGCCATAACCATTGTTTATTATCTGCTGGCGCTTTACGGCGAACAGTCGGCGCTGTCGGGCAAACTGCCGGTGTGGTTGGGCGTCTGGCAGGCGAATATTATTTTAGGCTTAGCGGGAATCTTTGTTCATTACTGGCAACGGAAACCCGGCTCTGACACGCTCAATTTTCTTGGCAGCATTCGCCACTGGTTACCCTCGAAAAAAGTTGCCAGCCCTCAGCCACAAGCCAGTCCGAGAGAATCGGATAACCCATTGCCTATCGCCGCCAAAGCTCAGGGCACGATTAAAAGAATTCTTGCCGCGCGCTTTCCGCAATTAATCGACCGCCTGGTTATTGGCGATTTATTGCGCTTTTTCTTTTATATTCTTGGCGGACTGACGACGCTGTTTATCATTATCACGCTTTTTCAACTGCTCAATGCGATTAATAAACATCACATTGAATGGACGATTGTTGCCAACTATCTGTTTTTTCTGCTGCCTTTTATTATCAATTATGTTACCCCGATTGCCGCACTGGTATCGGTGATGATTACCTTCGGAGTGTTACAACGAACCAGTCAGGTTGTGGCGCTGACGGCATCCGGGCAATCGATTTACAGACTGGCAGCGCCGGTCATCATTATTGCCGGAATCTTATCGGTTTTCCTCTTCATCAACCAGGATTACATCATGCCGTTTACCAATCCCCGGCAAAATAATTTACGCGCCTTGATTCGTAGCGGACAGGAACCGGCGCAGACTTTTTATCAAAAAAGCAATCAATGGATATTGGGTTCCGATTCGCGAATTTTCAATTACGAATATTTCAATCCCAAGAAAAACGCTTTTGCGACATTGAACGTGATTGATTTATCCAAAGAGCCTTTCGGCATTAAACGCAGGCTATACGCAAACCGCGCGGTTTGGGATAAGCAGGAAAACCTTTGGATTTTTCAGGACGGTTGGGAGCGCACCTTTGAGGGCAATAAGTTAGTCGCTTATGAAAATTTTAAAGAGCGCAAATATCATCTGGGAGAGCAACCGGAATATTTTAAACAGGAGATGCGCGGGTCGAATTCGATGACGCTTGCGGAAATTCGCAGAAAAATTGTTGAGCTTTCACGCGCCGGGTTTGATGTATTGGATTTGCGAATCGCGCTGCAAAGTAAAATTGCATTTCCGCTGACCTGTCTAACGATGGTGCTGGTCGGCTTGCCATTTTCTTTTTCGGTCGGAAAACGCGGTGCCTTATATGGAGTTGCCATTGGCATGATCATCGGGTTGTTCTATTGGGGAATGATTGGTTTGTTTGAACAGATGGGGCGCTATGAAATCCTGCCACCCATTTTAGCCGCCTGGGGACCGAATTTACTTTTTGGCACCGGCGGCATTTATCTGTTTTTAACCACACGAACCTGAGTTCATGCAATGCCTTTCCCGGCAATAGAGCGCTTGGCGATTGCGTTTACATATCACCAAGCAAGCTCCCTCAACATCCCCTCAGTCAGTTCAACGGTGATGCCCTCTAATTTCTTGCAACTTTGCCAGTGCTTTTTTATTGGATTCCCAGTAAAGCCGCGCCATCGCCTCATCATATTCAACCCAGACAAATTCCTGATGTTCACGAAGATCAATTTTCACTTCACCAATTCGGGTTTCCAGGGCAAAACAAATTTCTTCATTGTGGGTTACGTCCGGCGCATATTTCGGACGCCACAATCTGGCGATTTCAAAAACATTGGTTAATTCCAAATCTATCAACTCCGATTCGACGCAGGCGATGCCGGTCTCTTCGTAAACTTCACGGACAGCCGCCCGTTGATGGGTTTCATTGATTTCCAGCGAACCGGTGACCGATTGCCAAAACCCGCCCTGGTCATCGACCCGTTTGAGCAATAAGTAACGGGTCGGCTCTTCGTTTGCTGAAAAGATGATAACCTGGATTGAACGGGGTTGTTTGTAATTCACCGAGCCTTTTAAATCCCTGCCTTGGAGATGACTGAAAAAAATAAAGCCGATTGATGAACTTTATCAATCGGCTTCAGGTATGAGTGCTTCGCATTGCCCACCCGGGAAAGGTTATTAGCCTGGGTTATTTAGTTTGGGTCAATGCGAAAAATATATGTATCAGCTATTTTTTTCCGCCAAGAACGGAATCCTTAGCTGCTTTTGCAACTCGGAATTTAACCACAGTTTTAGCAGGAATTTTGATTTCCGCACCGGTTGCCGGATTACGACCTTTGCGGGCTTTGCGGTGGGATTTGACCAATTTGCCGATTCCTGGAAGAGTGAATTCACCATTCTTCTTGGTTTCTCTGTAGGCGATGCTCGTCAACGTATCAAGAAACGCTGTAGCAGCTTTTTTATTGCTGCCGGTTGCATCTGCCAATTCCGCGGTTAATTGAGTTTTCGACAATTTTTTTCCTGTTGCCATAGATTTTTAAGTATCTCCTTCTCGATATAATCTCTGCGCCGCGCGCAGGAAACTCACCTAAAACCCTGAAGTCATAAGAACGGACTTCCTACAACTTCTTTTGTCTTCCTTATGAACCCTCAAGATATTGTTTATTCCCCTCCGGGATGTTAAGTGAGGAATCTAACGACGGGAAGACTACAATACTTACTCGGAACTTTCAACTAAAATGTAAAAAAAAAGCCTGATTTTATTGGTTAATTTTAATATTTAAGAAAATTTCTCACCCCTTATCAAAGCTTGGATTTATAAATTCGGGTCAACCGATTTTCCCATCTCATCATCATCGTTTCTTCGCATTCATATTTTTTTCAAACTCCGGGATGATCTCCGCAGTCCGAAATAATTGACACTCTATTGTGGTATGACTAGAATCGTTTTAACATTATTTCAGCTTGAGTATGCAAAAGGAATCATAGGAGGAAATTAAAATGGGTCCATTAGGTTTGCCTGAGTTATTAATTATCGTGCTAATCATCGTTATTTTGTTTGGCGCGCGTCGTATACCTGAACTTGCCAAAGGGCTTGGCGAAGGCATCCGAAATTTTAAAGCCGGTATGCGCGAAGACGAAAAGCCCAAACTGAATACCAATAAAGAGGCGGAAAGCAAAGAGTAAATCCAAACCATCTGCATGTACCCATCCACTTGGCATTATTTAAAAGGTCAAGCGGATTTATAGGTTACTCAAAATCTTCGGTAAGTAGTTGGCGACCGGCGAAACCTGCTTCAATCTCATGCCACCAGTCAATGTCATCTTCATCGGTTTTCCAACACAGATAAACGATTCGACCTTCATATTCATAGGGAAAATCAATCAGCCCGGTATGGAAATCTTTAATCAATACACCCAGGCTTTGCACCTTGTGTACCATCGTTGAGAAAGCCGTGAGATGGGTTAAATAAGCAACGCCTTGTGGGGTTCCGCCATTCGCTTCGGCTTTTTCACGCGCTCGTTGCAATTCATCATTCATCTTCACCAAAACCTCGCGTTCTTTATTCAGGCGCGCAAACAAGGTGCGAAGTTTGGGAATCAGGCTGCGAGCTTCCCTGAGGGTAAAGGTTCGGATGGCTTCTTGCTCTTCTGACATCAAATTTAATCTAACCAGATTACCGGTGCTTCGCAATCCTGAACACTAGAGCAGGTTGCAAAACCATTGACGGAAGTTACGGCAGACGCAACCGACTTTAAGGTTTTATGCGATGCCCGAATTCATACAACCCCGGCAAATCAATTGGCAATTTGCCTTTGAATTCGATTTCACCAAGCACCGCCTTCAATGCTGCCTCTTCCGCGCCTTGATAATATTCATAAGCTAAAACATAGGTTGGAAGTTCGGGCACAAAACTCAATAAATAAGGGCTGCCGTACATCACAAAGGCAAACGGTTTTGCAGATTTCGACAGGCTTTTCAATAAATTCAATTCGCCCTCGGTCAAATCAACATCGCCTTTGTAGGCAGCAATGCGAATGAAGGCGTTGACAATCACCACATCGGAATAAGCCGCGAGTTTCCTGATTAACTCGAATTCAGCGGGCGAGGTTTCCTGCGAAATCGTCACACTTGTGGCATTGCGATGACGACGAAGGAGGTTTGTATAAAAGGTTCTGCCCGGCAGGTATTCGCGCCAGCCTTCGCCGTTGTCGACGATGGAAATAAACAGCACCTTCTGTTCGGGCTTTAATTTCAAAGGCAAAACCTTTTTCTCATCGCGCACCAGAGTGATGGCGCTATCAATGATTTTCTGCGCGGTTTCCTGATGTTCTTTATTACCGAGAACCGTCGTCAGTTTTTCCATATCGGTAAAGCGATTTTTATCGAGTCCGAGTTTTTGTTTGGCGGATAAAATGCGTCGCACCGATTCATCCAAACGCGATTCTTTAATCTCACCCGATTGCACCGCTTGTTTGATTCCGTTAAAAGCTTTTTCAACGCTTGGCGGATAAAGAATCACATCGGCTCCGGCTTTGACGGCACGCGCGGCGGCTTCACCTTCCGGGTAATGCGCTGCCACGCCGCGCATATTCAGGGCATCTGTAAAAATCACGCCTTTGAAATTCATCTCCTTGCGCAACATATCCGTGAGCATTTGCGGCGCAAGCGTAGCCGGGGTTTTATCGCCGGTAATTTGCGGTAAGGCGATATGCGCGCTCATCACGCCGCCGACTCCTTCTTCAACAGCAGCGCGAAACGGCGGCAATTCGATCTTGTCCAGACGCTCACGACTGACATCAACCGCTGGCAATTCCATATGTGAATCCGTAGACGTATCGCCGTGACCGGGAAAATGTTTAGCGGTTGCCATCGCACCCGCAGATTGCAATCCGCGAATGTAGGCGCGCGCCAGACGCGATACCAACGCCGGGTCGGAACCGAATGAGCGAATGTTGATAATCGGATTGCGGGCATTGTTATTGACATCCACGACCGGATAAAAATTGACGTTGATGCCGATGGCGCGCGATTCTTCTGCGGTGATACGCCCGGCTTGAAAAATCAACTCTTCGTTATCGGTTGCGCCCATCGCCATCGCTCTCGGCAGACGAGTTGCGCCGATGAAGCGATAGCCCGCGCCACCTTCAAAATCGGCGGTGATGAAAAGCGGCAGTTTCGAGAGCTTTTGAAAATAGTTGGTGATCAGGGCGACGCCCGCGGGTTCATGCAACGAGGTCACATCGCCGAGCCAATGATAACCGCCGACGTGAAATTGCGTGATGTCGCGTTCGATTTCTTTATAGGCATCGCTTTCGCGCACCATAAACATACCGACCGCCGCAGGAATGATTAACTGCCCGACTTTTTCGTCGAGGGTCATCTGCGCAAGCGTCGCATCCACCCAGTTTTGTTCAACCGGTTTCGGTTTGTTTTTCTGTTTTTGCGGAATAAAGGCGAAGACATTTGTCGAACTGAAGATTAAGCAAATGATGATGATTTTTTTTAACATTATCGCTCCTACGATGATAGAACGGCTCTATAAATCCGTTTAGCAAGCGGTCTTTGACCGCGCCAGTCACTGGTTATGAACTGATTGCCAATTACAATTTAATACACCGCGCGTTGATGAACGTTCTCTTTGGTCGCCAGGGTGAATCGCGGGTCAATATCTTTCGCTTCGTCAATCACTCGCTTTGCAACATATTCTCCAAGCGCAGGACCATGTTTAAAGCCGTGACCGGAACCGCCGCCGACTAACCAGACATTTGCAAATTGAGGATGACGGTCGATTAAAAAATCACCTTTCGAGGTGTTTTCATATTGGCAAACCCGCCTCTCTAACACGGGCGCATCGTGCAAAGCCGGAAAACGTTTAGCCAGATAAGCGCGCACCTTTGCCAAATTTTCGGCTGTGGTTTCACGCAAACCAAAATCCGGGTCGAACAATTCACCGTGCCGGTCAATAGCGATTTTGAATCCGCGATTTTCTAAATCCGGTATCCCATAAACTTCATCACCGAAATCTCCCCAAACCGGCATTGCGGGTGGCGCGAATCGCTTATCCCCGGCACTGACGCCAAAGAAATAAACTTCCTGTTTAGTCGGTTGAATTCGTTCGCCAATTACTTCAGGAAAAAGTTTTGGCAACCACGAACCGCAAGCAAAAATAAATATTTGTGCTTGAATAACCTCTCTGTTGCGGGTTTCAATTTTTGAAAAATCTTTTTGATTCACCGGACAGACAACGGCGTCCTGCACATATTCAACGCCGGTTTTCAGGCATTCAAACAACAGCGACTGTACGGCGCGACGTGCCATGAGTGCCCCGCTTTCCGGTTCCCAGATTGCCCAGGGAATGTCCGAGAAATTGATTTGCGGAAAGCGTTTCGCCAATTCATCATGTGATAATTTTTCACACGGCACGCCGACACGATTCAACGTTTCAAAGCTTGCAGTTGATAACCGGTCATCCTCGCGCGCCATCCACAACACACCGGTTTGATGAAAGAGCGGCAAACCGCCAACTCGATTAAAGAACGCTTTCCATTTTGCAAGCGACGCCCAAGCCCAGCGGGTGTAAATTTCTTCCTGTCCATAGCTGCAACGAATCACTCGCGATTCGCCGCCTGAACTTGCGCGGTTATTGGCTGCGCCATAGGCATCCATCAACAACACGCGCTTCCCCGCGCGATTTAATTCGTAGGCAATCCACGTCCCGAATACCCCTGCACCGATTACCGCTACATCATACTTTGTTAATGACTTCATTTTGACTGAGATGGTCTCAACACTGCTCAAACGAATTAAGCTTCATCACCGACAGCCTTCCAATTCGCCCGTTGCAGGTTTCGCGAAATAATCACCCAGGCAATGATACCGACAGCGAGTAATAACAGCCCTTTGATAAGCGAACCTAAAATCACATAGCCGATGCCAAATAAAAAGGCGTAAATCAACACACAGCCGACGAACCAGTTTAAAAATTGTATCGCCAGTCCGCCGCCGAGATTGGTATCGACTATCCCTGCCTGCGCCGCTACCGGTTTCCAACCCGCGCCATCGGGTCTCACTTTGCGATAAAAATGCACCAGCTTTTCCATAGGCTCAGCGGGCGTGAGAAAAGTAACCACAACCCAGACAACCGTCGTGAAAGCCACCGTGATGAGCATCAGGTAAGCGAAATCCTTTGGCTGGTCGCTATCCATATTGAATCCAAGTTGTAAAACGATTGAGCACAATGCCGCAGCAATCATCGCCGAAACTTCCGACCAGGCATTGATGCGCCACCAGAACCACCTGAGTAAAAGCACAGTTCCGGTTCCCGCGCCGGTGACCAACAACACTTTCCAGGCTTTGCCAATCGAATCCAGGTAAAAAGTAACGATTAACGACACCACCATTAACAGCAAGGTGACCAGTTGCGAGATGATGACATAATGGCGTTCGTTTCCGTCTTTTTTCACAAAGCGGCGATAAAAATCATTAATCACATACGACGCGCCCCAATTGAGTTGCGTGCCGATGGTTGACATGTAAGCCGCCGCAAACGCCGCAAGCATAAACCCGCGCAAATAGGTCGGGAATACATTGGGGTCAAGCAGCGTTTTGATGTAACCGGCTTCTTTGTCTTCAAGGGTGGGATACAAAATCAATGAGGCGAGGGCGGTTAAAATCCAGGGCCAAGGACGCAAAGCATAATGCGCGATGTTGAACCACAGAGTTGCAAGCAGTCCGTGGCGTTCATCTTTTGCGGAAAAGATGCGTTGCGCGACATAACCGCCGCCGCCCGGTTCAGCGCCGGGATACCAACTCGCCCACCAGTTCACCGCAAGATAAGTGAATAAGGTGATGGCGGGCATCCACACCGAATCCCATTCGGGAAAGAAGGCGAGGCGGGAACCTTGCTGCCCGCTGGTGGCATCGAGTTCGGCAATTTTCATTTTCATCGCATCAATGCCGCCCACGGATTTCACCGCTAAAATCGCAAGCAAGATGACCATTCCCATTTTCAACACAAATTGAAACAGGTCTGTGACCAATACGCCCCACAGTCCTGAAATCGTCGTGTAAAATGCGGTAAAAATCAGGATGCCGATGACTATGTAAATCGCCTGTTTTTTATCAACGCCAAGGGTGACTTCCAGAATTTTAATCATCGCCAGATTGACCCAGCCGAGAATGATGCAGTTGATTGGAAGCCCTAAATAAAGGGCGCGAAAACCACGCAGGAAAGCCGCAGGTTTACCCGAATAACGCAATTCGGCAAATTCAATATCGGTCATCACCCCGGCTCTGCGCCAGAGCCTTGCATAAAAGAAGACCGTCATCATGCCGCTCATCACGAAATTCCACCAGAGCCAGTTCCCGGCAATGCCGTTTTTGGCGACAAATCCGGTGACCGCAAGCGGCGTGTCTGCGGCAAAGGTTGTGGCAACCATCGAAGTCCCTGCAAGCCACCAGGGAACATCTCTGCCGGACAAGAAAAATTCCGACGTGCTGCCGCTGGCGCGGCGCGCATAATAAATTCCGATTCCTAAATTAAACAGAAAATAGGCGGCAATCACCGCCCAATCAAAAAACGATAAAGTCATTCGTATTCCTCAACGGTTTCGACGATTTAATTTTTAACGGTACAAATAGAAAAACTGCGGTGGCAATTTACCACAGCCTTTAAGAGGTTGAAAAACATCAAGTGAGATTTTTGTTGCACCTTGCCGATTTGCGCGATGGATATTTAATTTTTATGGAAGAAATGAATTGCTTAAAAAAGCCTTTCAATTTTTCCCCTCGAATTGAGCCAGGGAAACAGATTGAGTGAATAAAAGGTTTTTCATAGGCTTCAAGTCAAAAGAGTGGTTTATGATTGAACAGTTTTAATTCTATCCTTGATATTTATGTCTTAGTCTATATTGAAAGTAAGAGCGATGGATTACAATCAAACCATTTACATTTCGATTGCTATCATGGCGGGAATTGCAATTTTTGCGATTGGTGCAGCGTATCTGAAATTTTCGAGAGCGATGAAGATGAGTAAAACCCGCGAGAAAAAACTCAAAGAAAAATATCGAAAGCCAACCCCATGAACTTCAAATATATCTCTGAGGAAAATTACCTGAAATTAACTTGTGGAGCACAGCAATCGCACTGATGAAAACTACTGCGCTCCACAAGCGTGGTTAGAAGTCGATTAAGACCGAAGAAAAACCGGCTCTACCGTTTACCGCTTTTTACGCTTGGAAATTTTCACGCTGCAATTGGTCTGGGTGTATTTAATCGCCTGTTTGAGATTTTTATAACCGTGACGGCGCGGGTCGGCTTCAAAATGCGCGGGGTCTTTCAACCCATAGCGCCAGGAAAATCCGTTCTTCTGCATCACCCGCACGATTTTTCGCCCTTTCGGAGTAAGCCGTTTTGCGCCGCGTCGCCCGGTTGCCACTCCTGAAATATCGACGGCAAATCCGGCTTCGTGCGCAGAGGTTCCCGGTGCGCTGGCGTAATACAAACCCGGATTGCGTGTGCGACAGGCGGCACTTCGCGTACAGCGATAAAAATAAGCTTGCTTGGATGAGGAACGCCACAGACTGGTGACTTTGGGCTTGATGCCATTGCGATGTAAATCGCGCATGGCGGAATTGTAATTTTTTCTGATTTTCGGATTGAGGTAATTCGCCGGATGACAGGATGCCGTTTTAACCGCCTTTTTACTGCGACAGGTCGGACAGGTGGCAAGTTGGCTTTTGGATTTACGACTGCTGTTTTGTGCGTCGCGGGTTGTTGAATAACCGGCAACGGGAAAGGTCAAAAGGAAAATAATCAGAAAGAGATTCTCTTTTTTCATTAACTGAAAAGCTTTCATTATGACTAACCTGCTTGTGGGGATGGTAATTTCAACCGGAGAAAGCTGAGTTTCCTCCGTGAAATTGGGAGCGGAGAATCAAGTCAAGGTGAGGAGCCGACGAATCTGTGGGGCAGATTAATTACCCTGGCGCGAATGCCACCGTTTCGGTGACAAAGGTAGTATAAACCACTCGTCAATACTTCCCTGCAAGGGGTTCGATAAACCTGCCAAACCGGTTGTCTCGCGATATTCAATTAAATGATTTCGCTCACCGTCACTGCTTGATTCCAGTAGAAGGAAAACAACGGGAACAGGGGGCGTAACCCGATGATTTTGCCTGCGAAAGTCCCATCGGTTTGCCTTTTTTGCCGAGGTATTCACAGCCGGCTTTGTGATACATCCGGTCACCGGAAACCATCACTACAGGCTCACCCGGATTAACGCTTGGGGTTGTCGGCTGGGTCACGATGCCGCCCGGAGTGATATTGGGACCGACCGCCGAGGGGTCCATCGGAGTCAGTTTAGGTCGCTTACCCGGGGCATTGGGGTCTGTGGGTGGGGTTGTCGGGTCAGTTGGTGTTGGGGGCATTGAAGCCGTGGTCGAACTTCCCCAAACCCCGCGCATCGCCATCAAAGCTTCACGCTCATAGGAATTGAATTCTTCTGCCAGCTTAAATTTTTCCGAAGTCTTCACAAATGCCAGTCCCTGCTTTAAAAGCTCGGCATTGATCAGCAGTCCATCCTTGGTATAAACATAAGCTGCGGTTTGCCCGGCTGCATCTTTATTTCCGTTTGCGGCATAAACCGGGTCGAATTCGATTCTGACCTCCTGATTCAATAAATTTTTCTCGGTAAAGCTGCGGGCATCGCGGGCAGTTTCCTGATAAGTGGAATTGGGATTATTGTCAGGGGTTTCAATGCCAATCAGGCGCACGGTGCCCAATTGCTCAATCTCAAGGGTGTCGGCATGTAAAATATTGGTTACCTGATAAACGCCTGAGCCGGATTTGACTTCATTTTTTCGCGTTCCCAGCGCCTCTTCCATTCGCTTTTGTTCGGCGGCTTTGGCTTCCTCGGCGCGTTGGATAAATTTGGCTGAGGCAAAACCCAAAATAAAACCGGCAATCAATGCCAATCCGACAAACACTGCAACCTGTTGTTTATCAATACCGATTTTCCAACGCGGAGCCAATTCGTTTTGAGGAATTTCTTGTGATTTAAATGAGAGCATAGATACCTACTGCCAGCCTGCTGAATTTGCGAAGTCATCCAGTCACACATAATTTTTGCAAGTGATAATGGAAAACTTTCGCTAAATTTTCTCATTGGCATACTCTTAGCGTCAACGCTGACAGAATCAACTCTTGAAAGCCGATGAGCGCCGCCGTACAATAACCGTGAACTCCAAAATAGCCCTCGCGAAACAGTCTTTGGCTACCGTCCCCGTAGTCCACAACCAAATTAAGGTGGTTTAGGTGCAAGGACAATTAAGTCAAAAGCCCATCACGAAAGTAATCAGACAACTTTCAGAACGTAAAGCCAACGGGCTTCTGAGAGTCACCCGCAACAAAACAATCAAAGCGATTTTTTTTGAGGGTGGAAATCCTATCTTTGCCATCAGCAATGTGGCACAGGAACAGATTGAGTATAAGCTACTACAGGAAAATCTGGTTAAATCCGACGATCTCGAACACGCCCGCGCCGAAATCGACAAACCCAATCAACTAAGCGCCAAACTCATCGAAAAAGGCGTCATCACTACTGAGGTGCTCCATCGAGCCATCCGTGAATTGATCAAGAGTATTATCCTTTCATTATTTGACTGGGAGCAGGGAGATTTCGTATTTGATGGAAAGATGCGGGCAGCGCATGAGGTCAAATTAGAAATCACTGCAATGGAGATTCTCCTTGAAGGTGCCCGGTTAGCCGCAACCAGTCAAAAAAATTCCAAGGTAAGTTTACCTCCCGACACCATCGTCGGGCGCGCCGTTGTCACCCAGGCGCTTCTGGATTCAGGAAAACTCCTGCCGGTTGAAAGTTATGTCTTTTCGCGTATTGATTCACCCATTTCCATTAGTGAAGTCGGGGCGCTCAGCGGACTGCCCGACAGCGAAGCGCAAAAAGCCGTTTCAGTTTTAGTTGCCGGAGGGTTCTTGAAATTACTCAACGACGATTCCGATGATGAAGCTTTGGTCACAGAGGCAGACCTCAATCTTGACCGCTTGAAAGATGAGGTCGAAAGACGAACCTTTTTTTATACCAACGCCGATTTCTATGAAATTTTGGAAATCACCCGGCAATCTACCTCAGCAGAAATTAAAGCTGCTTATTACAACCTCGCCAAAAAATTTCATCCCGATAGATACCGGAATCTGCAAAACACCGAATTGCGCAATAAAATTGAGTCCATGTTTGCCTCAATCACCCAGGCTTACGAAACGCTCAGCGAAAATGGGCCACGCGCGGCATACGATAATAAATTACTGAAAGACAGTAAAACGGGAGTTGGCACCAGAACCGCAATCCCAATGGCAACGCCAATGCCAACGGCATTGAAACCTCCGGTCAATCCATCCAGCCCGTTGAAGCCACCGCCAAGCATTGACCCCCTCCCTCTCAATTCAGGGGTTCTGCCGTCGCCGGGGCAACCGCAAACGCCCGTGATTCCTGAAAAACCGGCAGTCAAACCGCCGGTGTATTCCTCTAAACCTGCAAGCGCTTCCACCACCAGCGACGCTCAGGTAAAAGAAGGCAACAACCAATCCGCCGAACGATTTTATCAACAGGGGCGCGCCAGAATTGAGCATAAGGATTATTCCGGTGCGATTCCCCTGCTTCGTGAAGCCGTGAAATTAGAACCTAAAAAATCGCATTACCATTTCTATCTGGGGTCAGCTTTGATTCGCAGTCCGCGAAATCGTCGCGAAGCCGAAGACCACCTTTCCAAAGCCGCCAAGTTAGATCAGTTCAACACCAAGTTGAAGTTGAAAATCGCCATGCTATTTAAAGAGATTGGCAATCAACCCAAGGCTGATGTCTATTTTAAAGATGCGCTGTCTTTAGACCCGGATAATCCGGTCGCCAAAAAAGAGTTGCGCATGGATACTAAATCGAAAACCTCGGGTGTGCCGATTTGGAAACAGGATGTCGGGTCAATTGCCAAAAGAATTTTTAAACGCGGTTGATGGCAAAAAATATTCGAGAGCAATTTAAAAGCGGTCAAATATTCCGGCTATTCTGCGTAAACTTCCGATGATGAGTACAGTAATTGGCGGATAGATGAATCCGCCGAGAATCGCTGCGGGCGACAGGTCTTTGGTGATGGGCAGCGGAATAATCGTGCTGACGACATAGCCCAAGCCGAGTGAAATGATATAACCGCAAACCAGAAATACCAGCCCGGCTTTTCGGCTGATGGGTTTATCGGGCGGGTCTTCTTCTTTAAAAACCGAGGTATATTGGTCGGGCGATTGATAGGTATAACGTTTTAAAACCAGTGCCAGATTTCTTACCAGATAAATCAAACCGTAAACCGCCAGCGTGGTCAATACGAGTTTGCCGATTACACTGAACCGCTGAAAAATTGCCGGTTTGGCAACCATTGCATAAAAGGCTGAAATAAATAATGGAACCACAACCAGAACCGCATGACGGCGTTCCGCCATCTCCTGCCGGAAGTGCGCCATATCCGCATCAACGTGAAGATTGAATTCACGTTCTTTGGCTTTCACCTGTTCGACATAGGCAATGACGGCAGCATAATATTTATCATAAAGGTAAGGGTCTTCTCCTCGATCATAAGCAGCGCGACGGTCGGGGTCTTTTAAAATTTGATAGGCTTCATTGATTTCCGCAAATTTGGTAGTCGCTTCCGGTGATGCTGAAACATCCGGGTGCCATTCCCGCGCCAGTCTTCGATAGGCAGATTTGATTTCGCGAGCGGTTGCTTCGGGTGTAACGCCAAGAAGTTGATAGAGGTCCGTCATTTATCTAACACCTTGAATGAAATTATCGGCGCTCTATCTAAAGGACTGAGACAACCACCCGTTAAAAGATACGGCACCGCAAGAGGTTTCTTCTCAGCAGGGGCAATCAACTCGGCTCCGATTCTTCAATTTTACCGATTGCCCTTTAGATGTTTTCATCTTACTACGAGGCAATGGCTCTCTCAAGAGTTAAAAAAACAAACATCCCCTTCCCTGAATTTGGAAGGGATTTCTTAAACAAAATTACCTTGAGGAATTATTTGATTTTTCTTTTGGTCATGGCGTTGTTGATATGGCAGATGGCAATCCCTAATGCATCGGAAGCATCCAGCGGTTCCGGCAGTTCTTTTAATTTCAACAACAAGCGAACCATCTCCTGAACCTGTTGTTTTTCAGCCCGACCATATCCAACCAAAGCAGATTTAATCGCTAACGGGGTATATTCATAAATCTCAACTCCGGCACGCGCGGCGGTCAGCAAAATCGCGCCGCGCACGTGACCGAGTTTAATCGCACTCTTAACGTTTACTGCATAAAACGTATCTTCGACGGCACAGGCGTGCGGTCTGAGGCGTTCAAAAACCTCTTCCAGCTTTTGCGCGATGATTAACAATCGTTCAGCAAAGGTAAATCTTGAGGGTGCCCGAATTCCCGCGTATTCAACCAACTCATACCGACGCCCATCGCTATCGATAACCCCATAACCGGTGGTGTTGCTGCCCGGATCGATGCCAATCACCCGCAAGGCGCGACCGGTTATCACATCACTGACAGATGCTTGCGAGACAATGGATAATTTGCCGGGATGCGGATTCAACCGGCAGCCTCCAATTCTTCGGCGGGAATATCAAAGTTGGCAAACACATTGGAAACATCATCGTGGTCTTCGAGCGCGTCCATCAACCGGAGAACCTGTTGAGCGGTCGCCCCGGTGACTTGCACGGAATTTGTCGGACGCATGCCAATCTCTGCCGAAATCGGTTCAAGGTTTGCCGCTTTAATCGCTTCGTGTACCGCATCGAAATCTTCAGGAGAAGTAACCACTTCCCAACTTTCGCCATCGCCGCTGACGTCTTCGGCTCCAGCTTCAAGGGCAATCTCCATAATCTTTTCTTCATCAACCGTAGAGCCATCCAGGATGACGCTGCCTTTCTTTTGAAACATCCATGAAACCGAGCCGCTTTCACCCATGTTGCCGCCATTTTTAGAAAAGAGGTGGCGAATTTCGGCAACTGTTCGCACCCGGTTATCGGTTTGGGTTTCGACAATGATAGCAACACCGCCCGGGCCATATCCCTCATAGGTGATGTCTTCAATTGCAGCTCCGGCGATTTCCCCGGTGCCGCGTTTGACCGCATTGGTCATGGTATCTTTCGCCATGTTCATGGCTTTTGCATCATCCATAGCTTTTCTTAAACGCGGATTGGCGCCGGGGTCGCCGCCGCCAATGCGTGCCGCTACAGTTAATTCTTTAATCAATTTGGAAAACGCTTTTCCGCGTTTGGCGTCAATCGCTCCCTTTTTATGCTTAATCGAATGCCATTTACTATGTCCAGACATCGTTGTTAATCCTTTTATAATATTTTTTCGGTTGAAGAGTTTTATTCACAGTTAAAAAGTAAACTTGAAAACCAATGATCTAATTCATTTCCACCTGTGATGTTGCAGTATAAGCCAATCGGTCATACATCAGCAATAAGATGAAAAACGATATGCATTGACAAGCAACCGTGGGTTATTTAAACCACATCGGGTAGGAGGGAGCCTCACGGCTCCCGTCCTCCCACACCACCGGACATACGGTTCCGTATCCGGCGGTTCGTTAAGCGCGCTGCAAGCGGCGCAGGGAATCTATCAGTGACACGAGTCCCAACCGATCAAAGTAGCTTTTAGGATAGGCTTCATTCAGGTGTGATGCTCCCGCGTTCCACCACGGGCCGCGCCCGTTGGTCGCCGAGCGCCACGCCCGTGCTTCCGCCAGTCCCCGCTTCATCAAATTCTTCGCTCGCCGCAGGGGTCGCTTCCAACGACGCCACAGTAAACTCCGCAGTTTGCGTCGCAGCCACCCGTCGAGTTCTTCAATGATCCCTTTCACCTCGGCCAGCCGATAATAATTGATCCAGCCGCGCAATACCGGTTCAAGTTCCTCGATGAACTTTTCGAGGTTGCGTCCTTTGGCTTCGCGAATCTTCATCCGTAGTTTGATCTTCAGCCGTTTGACCGATTCTCCGGCCACTTTCAGTCGTGGTTGTTTATGCCACGTCATCGAGTAGCCCAGAAACTTCCGCTCCCACGGTCTGGCTACTGCGCTCTTCTCTTCGTTCACTCGCCGGCACAGTCGTTGTCCAAGGTACTGGCTGACCGACGCCATCACTCGTTCGCCTGCTGCCCGTGACCGCACGTAGATGTTGCAGTCGTCGGCGTAGCGCACAAACTTATGTCCGCGTCTTTCCAGTTCCTTATCTAACTCATCCAACAGGATATTTGACAGCAACGGCGACAGCGGGCCGCCTTGCGGGGTGCCTTCCCCTCGCGAACTCACTATCCCACCGCTCATCATCCCGGCTTGCAAGTATCGTCGGATCAGCCGCAGCACCCGTTTATCTTTGACCTTACGTGCCACTCGTGCCATCAAGATGTCATGGTTGACGCGGTCAAAGAACTTCTCCAAGTCTAAGTCTACGACCCACCGTCGCCCGCCGCCCACATACGCGCGGGCTTGCGCCACCGCTTGATGGGCATTGCGCGATGGCCGAAAGCCGTAGCTTGACTCCGAGAATCCCGGTTCAAACAGCGGACTCAAGACTTGATGCAACGCTTGTTGAATCAGCCGATCCACCACCGTTGGAATGCCCAATTGTCGCATTCCGCCGCTTAGCTTTTCGATCTCTACCAACCGCACGGCCTGCGGTTGATAGTCGCCCTTCAACAAGGCTCCCTTGATCGTTGCCCAATGCTGTTGCAGATATGGCTTCAATTGCTCGACTGTCATCTTATCGACGCCAGCCGCGCCCTTGTTGCTCATCACTCGGCTATAGGCGTTGAGCAGGTTCTCGCGGGCGACCACCGCTTCCATTACCTGCACACTTGTGGGATCGGGTTCGTCTCTGATTGCCGCGACGTTTGACGCACCCACTACCGTCTCTCGTGACTTCCGGTCACTTCCTCCGGCATGGGATTCGGGCATCTCAGCCATACTGTCTGCGTCTCCTTCGTCTGCGAAATTCGAGTCCCGCTCCGTCACTCAGCGTTCGGGCCTTCGGCGCGGTCGCTGCGCCTACTATGCCCTCTGCTGACTTCTGTGGCTCCTTCCGGCCACCTCGCGATAGCCGTAGCACTCAAGCAGAGCCACAGACCTCCCCGGGTAATGCGCGATCACCTTCGCGCTTATGCCCGCCACATCTACGCCGCGCCTTGCCGTGCAGGTATCGGACTTTGAAGATATTGGCCTTCTCATCCAGGCGCGTCGCCTTCTATGTGGTTTCTGTTCGTCGGGCCAGCGTTTTGCCTACAGCTTCCTTCAGATTCCACCTCGCGATGGACACCCTTGCCGTTCGGCTAACGATTCCCCCTGCCGGGTTCGTAGAGGACTTTCACCTCCAAGTAATCGCGCCCTGCCGGGCGCACCAAAAAAAAGGGCTGGAATTTATCCAGCCCTTTTGGTTTTTGCAACCTGAAACCACCTGTTAGGCGACAATGGCATGAAGTTAAGCGGCGCGGATGTAGCGCAGGTTGTCTAACCTGCGCCCGTCTTGGTCAAAGCCCTCTTAAAATTTTGTGGACGGGCTTTCATAAATCGGCACCGACTCGACCGTCGGCGCTACCGTTTTCCTTCACTTCATGCCATTGCCCTCAGGGAGTGGTTCCCGGTCGCTGGTTATTGGGTAAAACACAGTTACACCCGTTGTCCGTGATATTCCTATCCATTATCGTACAGCGCGTCACTCCCGGCGGCGCTTGCAAGGTTGCCGTCGCCCGATTCAACGTCTTATCGATTGACGCTTGCACCTTGCGGTCTACAGGGTTATGAACAAACGTCACCAACCCGCCTTTCTTGGTCACGGTGCCTTTGCCGAAGTATTTATCGACGCCACAACAGAACACATAATCGCCCGTCAGGCTGTTGAGTAACAGCACCGTTGTCGCATTGCTGTCATCCTGAATGCAGATGTCAAAGGTCGTCACCACGAATGAACAATTCGCGGTGTTGCCACTGGCATCGGTCGCCGTGCAACTCACCGTCGTCACGCCTAAGCCGAAACAACTCCCCGATGGCGGCACACACACCACACTCTCGCCAGGACAGTTATCACTCACTTGCGGCGCCGGGTAGTTCACCACCAC